>CAURWS010000451.1:0-4265 GCA_963528485.1 uncultured Pseudomonas sp.
ACCGCCGGCAAGCCGTGCTGCTACAGGTCACTCACTCAATTACTCTGAATCTTCTGCAGCGCCTGCTGCGTCAACGCCACACACTCCCGGGCCCCGTCATCATTGTGCCGCGCCAACGCCGATTCGGCGCGATGCACGGTAGTGTCGACGTCGCTTTTCACGGCATCGCTGAGGTTGGGCCTGGCGACTTTGGCATCTCGAACTTTGCTCAGGTTCATCTGGCACTGGCTGTTGTCGTCGTTGGCCGACGCCGCGAAGGGCAGGGCGAAGGCAGTCAGGAGCAGGCCGGTGAGCAGGGCGTGTTTCATGTTGTTTTCCGCAGAAGGGTAGGTAAGGGGCTCGTGATGTGTACGAACCTGCTGCATGAGACAGCGGATTTCGGATTTCTGCCAGATCGAAATCGTCTTTGCCATTGAAACCCCGACGCTTTCCCGCTGAACGGCAGGCCACTGCGCTACCATGGCGCGACAGCCCTGATGCCCGACGCCCTGAAGCCTGCAGCCGAGCCCCACCGATGGACATCGACCTCGCCCGAACCTTTCTCGAAATTGTCCGCCTGGGCAGCCTCATGGCCGCTGCCGAAAAGCTGCACGTCACCCAGACCGCCATCACCGCGCGGGTGCAAAAGCTGGAGAGCCACCTCAACTGCAAGCTGTTCATCCGCAATCGCACAGGGGCCAAACTGACCTCCGATGGCGAAGCATTTGTGCTGTTCGCCAATCAGCTGGTGCAAACCTGGGACGCCGCGCGACGTGAACTGCCGCTGCCCGATGGCTATCGTCACGTGCTGCGTGTGGGCGCCGAAATGAGCTTGTGCAACCCGCTGATGCTCAGTTGGGTGCGCGAGATCCGCAAGGCAATTCCCGACTACGCGCTGCATTCGGAGGTGAAGGACGGCGAAGCGCTGATGAAGGATGTCGAGCGCGGTGTGCTCGATGCCGCGCTGGTCTATCAGCCGGCTTACTGGCCTGCGTTACAGGTTGAGGAATTGCTGGAAGAAAAGCTGATTCTGGTGCGCGTGGTCGATAAGCCCGAGCCCTATGTGTACATCGATTGGGGCCCTGCGTTTCGTGAGCAACACGACGCTGCGATGCCAGAAAAATCCAAGGCCTCTGTCGCCTTTAACCTCGGGCCTTTCGCCCTGCAGTACATCCTCGACAACGGCGGCGCCGGTTACTTCCGCACGCGGGTGGTTCAATCGTATCTGGATCGCGGCATCGTTGAGCGCGTGCCGCTGGCGCCCGAGTTCAGCTACCCGACGTACCTGGTTTACTCGCGGGACAACCCGTCATCGACCTTGCAGCGCGCCTTCGAACTGCTGCGCGAAATCGCCAAAGAGGAGGGCGACTGGTCGCAGCGTTGGGACCCGTTGATTTAAGCCCGGTTGCGCTGTTGGGCGTTGGCTTCGGCCATGAGCAGGATCATTTCGAGGTCCTCACGGGACACGTCGATGAACGTCCCCACATCGTCCAGCGCCTTGTCCAGATCGTCACTGTTGAATCCGCGCTCGGTCTGAGGCAGGACCGGCGCAGAGGGTGGCTGAATGTGCGGGTAACGCATCCGCGTCAGGTTGTTGTAGATCAACGCCGTGAACAGCAGGGCCGACGCGTTGAGCATCACCGGCCACAGCACCTGCAACCCGAGCGCTGCCAGCTCCTGCTTCGAGGTAATGATGCTGATTGCCACCGCTGCGCCGGGCGGGTGCAGGCAGCGGCAAACGCACATGATCACAATCGCCGAACACACCGCGACACTCGCTGCCGTGACCGTATGGCCGAACAACTGAATGCACGACAGCGCCACGAGGGCGGAGATCAGGTAACTGCCGATGATCGACCACGGCTGCGCCAATGCCCCGCTCGACACGGCGAACAACAGCACCGCCGAGGCGCCGATCGGGCCCAGCAGGTGCAACGTGACATCGAGGCCGAAAAGCTGCTGACTCAACAGCGCACTGACGAATATCCCCAGGCAGGCGCCTAACGCCGAGCGTGACCATTCGGCCGGGTGAGTGTTGAGGGAGTGGGGGATGAAACTGCGAAGTAGGGCTTTCAAACGAGAATTCCAGGGCGAAAAAAGGAGCTCGCCGGCAGTGGCAAAGCTCCCGCACAGAAGGGGCACGTGCTAGTCATTGCAAAGGGCAGAACGACGAAAGGAGGTCGTTGCGGCGACCTCCCGTCGAACTCAAAGCATGGGGATTGTGGGCGGGGACAAACAATGAAGCAAATTCGAAATAATGCAGATTCAATTCAAAATTTTTGAATTAAACCGCTTGCGACTGCGCGAAAGGACGGGCTTTGCGCGCAGGTCGCGCACTTTCAACTTCCAGAAGATGCATGGCCAACACATCGGTCAGAAAACGGAACTGATCGTTGAAGCCCACCACTTCATTGCTGAAGTGGTTTTCCGCCGACGGCATCATGAAGGCATCAAAGCGTGTGTCTTCAATCAGGCTCTGGCGGTTTTTGCGTACGACGACATGTTGTGAGTAATAGTTATTACCAAATTTGGGAAAACTAACGTGCAGGGTGACGTCTCGGGTCATGTCGAGTGCTCCGCATCAAACAGAAAGTTGAACGTTACAAGGTGCTGATAAGTGTCAGCTACTGGGGCTTTAGTGGGCCCGTGCCATAACACGATTGGGCTGTTCGTCCACCGTGACAGGCACGGGTTCCAGAGCGAACAGCTTGAGGGCGACGACGTAGCTGGTGAGGGCTGCGAGCGTCAAGCAAGTCAGAAGATGAATAACCATTTTTCCTGCCCTCGTTCGTGTTTGGGTGTGAGGTGATAGTACGCCGCTGAATTTTGAGCGGAAGGCAATCGCGGGAATGTTGGTTATCGATGGGAATGATGGTTGGCGAAGGAACTCGGTTTGGCGCTAACCCCATGGGTGACGCTACCCTGTGGGAGCCGGCTTGCTGGCGAAGGCGATTTCAGAGACGCCACCGCCGGCAAGCCGTACTGCTACAGGGGGAGATCACCCGATTTCAGGCGCGAATGGATTCCCCATACCGATACGTCGCCACACACGCCAACGCCAGGCCGCTGAGGGCCACAAGACCGCCCACCAGGCCAATATTGGCGATGCCCAGCTGGCTGATCACCAGGCTACCCAGCAGCGCGCCGCCGCCGATGCCGATGTTGTAGATGCCCGAGTGCAGCGACATGGCCACGTCCGTGGCATCTGGCGCCATCGCCAGCACCTTGGCCTGCATGACCAGACCGAAGCACATGATCGCCATGCCCCAGACAATGCTCAGCGTCGCGATCCACGACGCCTTGCCCGACAACGGCAACAGCAACACCAGGCACAGCGCCAGCGCGCCGACCGCAGCGATCAATAGGCCGCGCGGATAGCGGTTGTTGTACCGGCTGAACACGATGGAGCCCAGAATGCCGGCACCGCCGAACAGCAAGAGGACGACGGTGATCATGTCGCCACTCATTTTCCCCACAACCTGTGCGAAAGGTTCGATGTAGCTGTAGGCCGTGAACTGAGCCGTGACCACCAGCGCCGTCAGCACGTACAGCGACACCAGCGCAGGGCGCTTGAACAGAATCGGCAGGCTGCGCAGGGAGCCGGAGTTCTGGCTCGGCAGCAGCGGCAGCGACTTCATCAGCACCAGCAAGGTCAGGCCTGCAGTGCCGGCGATGGCCAGGAACGTCATGCGCCAGCCCAGCGCTTCACCGAGCACGCGGCCCAACGGAATACCCAGCACCATGGCCAGCGATGTACCGGTGGCCAGCAGCCCCAGCGCCTGAACCTGCTTGCCGGCTGGCGCCACGCGCACCGCCAGAGAAGCGGTGATCGACCAGAACACCGCATGGGCCAGGGCGATGCCGACGCGGCTGACCAGCAACATGCCGAAACTCGATGCCATGCTCGACATCACGTGGCTGGCGATGAACAACACGAACACAAACGCCAGCAACTTGCGCCGCTCGATATTGCGGGTCATCAGCATCATCGGCAGAGACGTCAGCGACACGATCCACGCATACACCGTCAGCATCAGGCCGACTTGCGCGGTGGTCATGTCAAAGCTGTGGCCGATGGCGCTCAGCAGACCCACCGGCACGAACTCCGTGGTGTTGAAGATAAAAGCCGCCAGGGCCAGCGCGATTACGCTGAGCCAACTTCCAGTGCGAGCATCAAGGGTGTTCATTTAAAGACGCGTCAGCCTCAAGGTAAAAACAAGTTCAGCAGCCGCCGAGCTCACATACGAAACGCCGACAAGCCAAAAGACCGCGCGAGGCTCAAGGCC
>CAURWS010000452.1:0-4263 GCA_963528485.1 uncultured Pseudomonas sp.
ATGTAGGCTGGTCGCTGTTCTGGCTGCTGGTATGGGATGTCGCTGTGACTCTGGACGCGATGTTGGTTGCCAATTACCAGATCGAACTGCCACTGATGCCTTTGACCTTGCTGTGCTCGGCGCTCATCGTGTTGATCAGCTTTCGCAATACCAGTGTTTACAACCGGTGGTGGGAGGCCCGTACGTTATGGGGGGCGATGGTCAACAGCTCGCGGAGTTTTGGCCGGCAAGTGCTGACCTTGATCGATGGGGAAGGGGACAGCAGGGATAACCCCATCAAGGCCATATTGCTGCGTCGTCACGTCGCTTATCTTCAGGCGTTGCGCAGCCATTTGAAAGGCAGTCCAGACCCTGGCGCGCTGGCAAGCCTGTTGCCTGAGCAAGAGATCTCCAGCGCAGGGCACAGCAACAATATTCCGAACGATATCCTGAACGGATCGGCAAATTTGCTTGCTGACGAGTTTGCTGCGGGGCGATTGGATAGCATCCGGCTGGCACGCCTGGAATCCACCATGGTCGACATTTCGAACTGTCAGGGTGGCATGGAGCGAATTGCCAATACCCCACTTCCCTATCCCTACGTCTACTTTCCAAGAGTGTTCAGCACGTTGTTCTGCATCATCATGCCGTTAAGTCTCGTACCCACCCTGGGTTGGTATACGCCGGCGATCTCTACGCTAGTGGGATGCATGCTGCTGGCGATGGAACGAATCGGCACTGACCTGCAGGCCCCGTTCGGCAATAGCCAGCACCGGATCAGGATGGACGACCTGTGTCGCAACATCGAGAAGAACCTGTGCTCAATGTTCAACGAACCCGCGAGGGGAAGGCTGCTGGCTCGCCCCGTGGGTGTCACTGGTTAGACGCGTCTTCCTGTACCCCATCAATGGCAAGCAGTTGTTCCAGTATTTCCTTGGCCTGGGCACCAGAGGTGCGCGTCAGTTCGATGGTGACGCTGTCTGTGTCGTCTCGAGGGCCTTTTTCGACAATGAATTGTTTGACCTTGCTGGCGCGGTTACCCATCACCTCGTTCACCTTTTTGAGGGACAACGATTGAGAGGGCGCCACCAGTTTGAGAACGTGGACTTGAATCCTGTTTCGGTAGATGCGCTCCATGGGCTTTATTGCGACAAGGATGACCAAAATGATGAATGTGGCGGCGGTGCTCACGGCGTAGAGTCCGCCACCCACTGATAGCCCGATGGCCGCTACCGTCCATAGGCTTGCAGCTGTAGTAAGGCCTCGGATCACCTCGCCACGCAGCAAGATGGAGCCTGCTCCCAAGAAACCGATACCTGACACCACCTGTGCTGCAACACGTGAGGGATCCAGCTCAGTGTGGGCCATGGTCAGCGCATCCCGAAAACCGAATGACGAGACGATCATCAGCAGGCAGGAGCCTACGCACACGAGCATATGTGTGCGCAGTCCTGCTGCCCACAGCAAGCGTTCACGCTCCAGACCGATCAGGCTGCCAAGCAGCGCGGCCAGTAACAGGCGGATGCACATCTCCCAATCGGTGAGCATGTTTGACCCTCAGCGCTGAGCCGTTTTATCAGTGATCGATCTCGTCTTTGGTGATCTTGCCGCTGTGAGGGTCGACGTGGAATTCGTACTTCTTGCCGTCCTGCTTCAGCCCTTCGCCTTCCCAATGACCATCGTCCGCTTCAATTTTGGTGACCTGGGTGTACCCCGCAGCCTTTAGCGTTTCCTCCGCCTGAGCCTTGCTGATCCAGTCGGCTCCGGGCTGATCGGCCCATGCAGCCGTTGAGGCGATCGCCATGATGGCCGCGATACCCAGGAAAGCGTTCTTGATCGATTTCATTGCGGTGTCCCTCGCTTCATTGGAGATGAAGGGATGGACCGTCTTTGTAACAAGATCGTTCAGTGCTTCGCAGACGACGCGCGTTGCTCGCATCACAACCTGAACGCGAGCGAACGGCCACCCCTTTCATGCCCTGTCCACGAACGCAGCGGTAGCCTCTTGGCATTTTGGGTGACTGCCGGGCCAGATGGATTTGTGGAGGCGTCAGCTTGGACGAAATCACGGGCGCACCCATTTTTGGGTTTTTTCAGGTTTTGGCGGGACGAGGAGAGCTGGCTTTCAGGGATACAAAATCGGAGAGGAGATTGGGCTGCATGGCCCGGAAATACTGGGGGAGAGGTGGAGCGGGTAGAGGGAATCGAACCCTCAACTAAAGCTTGGGAAGCTTTCGTTTTACCACTAAACTATACCCGCGTTACGCGCTGACTCGGTGTACCAGGGCGGGGTGTTCACTCAGAACCCTCGTTACCAGCTCGGGAAACTGGCGTAATGCCATTGGACGGCACCCGCTTTTGACGCTTTCAGCGGCAGACTTTGTACCAGAAGCGAACGCTGAAATGAAGCGTTATATGCCGTGCGAGGGAAAATCAGAGGTGTTGCAGGAAGGTTGAGGATTCATTCGCCGAGGGCTGTCGGACGGGCGCTGGCGAATGAATCCTTGCCTTGAGACCTTCACGGTCAGATTGCAAATGCATGGTTGGACTGTACCTGTCGGTGGCGTGTTCGGGCCGGTTCCGGTGCTGGGGTGAGGAAGTTCATCAGGGCGTTTCGCGAATCCAGGCACGCGGCCTTGTGTTCCATGTCCAGAAAATGCCCGGCGCTTTTGATGGTGGTGAAGTGGCAATCGCGGATGTGGTTGCTGAACAACCGCGCGTCGGGGGCGGCGGTGTATTCGTCCCATTCGCCGTTCATGAACAGCACCGGCACGTTGATGCGCTTGGCGGCTTTGATCTGGCCGTGGGTACTGGTGTCCAGCACATGGTTGATGTGGTGGTGCATCTGCGCGTACTCGTGCAGGTCCAGTGAGCTGACGTGTTTGTAGTTGAAGCGCTTGAACAGCGACGGCAGGTGTTTGCCGATGGTGCTGTTGATCAGCGTGCCGACTTCAAAGCGATCAAACGCGCCCAAATGCTGCTGACCGCGAGTCAGGTAATCGCGCATCGGTTCGTTGATCACCGGCGAGAACGAGCTGATGACGGCCTTCTCGATGCGTTTTGGCCGATGGGCCAACGCCACCAGTGCCGCCGCGCCACCCCATGAGAACGACATGATGTGTTCAGCGTTGAAGTGGTCGATCAGCTCCAGCAGGATCTGGCCTTCCAGCTCTTTGGTCAGCGGTCTTTCGTGAACGTTATGGGGTTTGGATTTGCCCGCGTACGGCTGGTCGTAGAGGACCACGTTGAACTGCGGGTGCAGGTTGCGGACGGTCTGGGCGAAAGATGCTGTAGTGGCCAGTGAGCCGTTGACCATGATGATGGTCTTTTCTGCGGCATCTGCGCGATAGAACTCCGTGTAAACCCGAAACTGGCCCTGTATATCAAGCACAGCGATTTCTGGCCTCATATCCATGTCTCCTGACGTTAAAACAGGTGTGCGCGCAACCACGTTGCACGAGTTTCGTGACAGGTAGGCAATGCCTTGAAAGGGGGCCCATGGCGGTCCGGAACAGTCTGGCCGACAGGTGTTGTTATTGGCGGGCGGTTTGCCGAACCGGTGCCTTGGGCGCCCGGTGCCGACAAAAGGTTTCTTAGAATGCGTTGGTGACTCTCCGGTCACATGTGGACCGACGATTGGATTCAAGCAGGCGATCAGAGATGCCGCAAGTGCCGTTCGCGAATTGTCCTGCAAGATCTGCCGGGCGGTAGAAAGACGTCAGATCAGCTGAATCTCTTCAGCCGTCAGGGCCCGGTATTGGCCGGGTTCCAGGGTGGGGTCCAGGACCAGCGGGCCCATGCTTTCGCGGTGCAGGGCCACAACCTTGTTATCGAAAAAGCCGAACATGCGTTTGACCTGGTGATAGCGGCCTTCGACGATGCTCAGCCGGGCGCGGTGGCTGTCGATAATGGTCAGTAGCGCAGGCAGGGTGGTGAGGTCTTCAAAAGCGAAGTAGAAACCTTCGGCGAATTTCTCGATGTAATGCGCGGCGATGGGCTGCTCGGTTTTGACGTCGTAGACCTTGGGCAATTTGGTCGTCGGTTGGGTGAGGCGGCGCGACCACTGGCCGTCGTTGGTGATCAGCATCAGGCCCGAGGTGTTGAAATCCAGACGACCGGCGATGTGCAGATCAGTTGTGTCCGGCTCGTTCAACAGGTCGAGCACGGTAGGGTGTTGCGGGTCGGTGGTCGCACTGACGCAGCCCGGCGGCTTGTGCAGCATGAAGTAGCGGGCAGGTTTGCCGAGCTGCAGAATTTCGTCGTCGACGCACACTCGGCTGAATT
>CAURWS010000453.1:0-4255 GCA_963528485.1 uncultured Pseudomonas sp.
AATCGGGCCCGCAATGGGCGCCACCACCGTGACCATCGCCAGCAGTGCCAGTGCCATCCCCCTTTTCGCCGGGGGGTAGACCGCGATCAGCAGCGTCTGGGTCATCGGGTACAAGGGGCCGGCGACCACGCCCTGCAACACACGAAAGCCCACCAATTCAGGCATCGAGGTGGAAATACCGCACAAAAACGAGGCCATCACGAACAGCAGCGTGGCCCATATAAAGAGCTTCACTTCGCCAAACCGGCGGCTCAGCCAACCGGTCAGTGGCAGCGCAATCGCGTTACTTACCGCGAACGAGGTGATGACCCACGTGCCCTGCTCGGAACTGACCCCCAAGTTGCCGGAGATCGTCGGCAAGGCGACGTTGGCAATGGTGGTGTCGAGCACCTGCATGAAAGTCGCCAGCGACAGGCCGATGGTGGTCAACAGCAGGCTGGGCGGCGTAAAAGAGGCGGGAGCACTGTTTCCACTACTGTTACTGTTACTCATCGCGAATCCTTTGACACTCGCAAGTCGCCCCGACGATCCCGTCGGGACTGATGGATTGGCGAATCAGCGCTGAACGGACTTGCCCGTTGGCGATGCGCTGTTTTCGTGAATCAGGCGGGCAATCAGCGTGTCGGCGTCAGCCAGTTGCCTGGTGTAGACATCGGTGGTGAACGACGCCTGCTTGGGCGGCTGTTGCGCCAGCACCGGACCGCTCTGGTCATGCAGGTTCACGTCGACCACGGTGGACAGGCCAATGCGCAGCGGATGCTTCGCCAGCTCGTCCGCATTGATGTGAATCCGCACCGGCACACGCTGCACGATCTTGATCCAGTTACCGGTAGCGTTCTGCGCAGGCAGCAGGGCAAACGCGCTGCCTGTGCCGGCGCCGACGCTGTCGACGGTGCCGCTGAACTTGACGTCGCCGCCGTACAGGTCGGCCTCGATGTCCACCGGCTGGCCGATGCGCATCTTGCCCAGCTGGGTTTCCTTGAAGTTAGCGTCGATCCACAGTTGATCCAGCGGAATCACCGCCATCAGCGCAGTACCTGGCTGAACGCGCTGGCCCAGTTGCACGGTGCGCTTGGCGACGTAACCGGTCACCGGCGCGATCAGCGTGCTGCGGGCACTGTTCAGGTAGGCCTGACGCAGTTGCGCGGCAGCGGCTTTTACGTCCGGGTGCGAGGACACCTGGGTGTCGTCCACCAGTGCGGAGCTGGTCACCAGTTGTTGCTGGATGTTGTTCAGGGCGTTCTGCGCGCTGGTCAGGTCATCCTTGGCGTGGGACAGCTCTTCCTGAGAGATCGCCCCGCCCGCCGCCAGATTGCGGCGACGGTTGTAGTTGTCCTGAGCCTTTTGCACTTCGGCGCGTTGAGCGGCCAGTTGCGCCTTGATGCCGTCGACGTTGCTGTACAGGCCACGCACCTGACGCACCACTTTGCCCAAATTGGCCTCGGCGCTTTGCAGCGCAACTTCGGCGTCGTTGGGGTCGAACTGCACCAGTACCTGGCCTTCACGAACCAGATCGCCATCGTCGGCCCCGATGCTGACCACCGTGCCCGTCGTCTGCGGCGTGATCTCCACCACGTTGCCGTTGACGTAGGCGTCATCGGTGCTTTCGTTCCACTGGCCGTAGATTTCGTACCAGGCCCAGACACCGATGCCGGCAAGGATCACGATGATCAACAGCCCGAACAGCAGTAACTTGCGCTTGCGCGGATTCTTCTGTGGCTGACCGGGTGCGGCCTTTTGGTCTTTCTGTTCGGTTGCAGCGTTATTTTCGCGAGTGGCAGTGGCCATGACGATTACCTTAATGAGTCAGCGAAGCAGTTGACGGGACGGCCGGGGCGGCGTTTTCGCCTGGCTTGCTTTCTTCGAAGCCTCCCCCCAGGGCCTGCATCAACTGGATCGAAAGATCGATTCGTTCCGCGTTGAGATCAGCCAGTTGGCGTTGCGACTGCAGCAGTTGTTGCTCCACGGTCAGCACATCGAGGTAGTTGCCGATCCCCGACGAATAACGCTGAACCACGGTGTTGTAGGACTTCTGGATCACATCGGTGGCCTGCTGACGGGCGTCGATCTGACCCTCGATCGAGTGCAGCTGGCCGATGTCGTCGCTGACATCGCCCAAGGCGCGAACCAGACTCTTGTTGTATTGCGCAACCGCGAGGTCATAGTCGGCATCGCGAGCGTCGAGGTCGGCGCGACGACGACCGCCATCGAAGATCGGCAGCGAAATGGTCGGCGCCACGTTGAAGAAGCGGCTGGCCGAGCCGAACATCGCGTCACCCAGCAACGACTCCACACCCGCCGAGGCACTGAGGTTCAGGTTCGGGTAGAAGTTGCTCTTGCTGACTTCGATGTTCTTGCTCGCGGCCTCCACCCGCCAGCGCGCAGCCACCAGATCCGGACGCCGACCGAGCAACTCGGCAGGCACTACGGACGGAAGCGCCACGACGGCAGGCTTGAGCACGTTTGGCCGGGCCAGCTCTTCGCCGCGATCCGGGCCTTTGCCCATCAATACAGCCAAGGCGATTTTCGCGGTGCGCAGGCGTTTGTCGGCGTCGGCCATTGCCTCTCGGGAGCTGGCTTCCAGACTCTCGGTCTGTTGGTACTGATATTGGCTGTCGATGCCGGACTTGAAGCGGCGGGCGCCCAGTTCCAGCAATTGCCGGGTGCGTTTGAGGTCATCGGCGGCCAGGTCGCGAACGATGTAGGCCTGACCCAGATCACTGTAGGCCCGGGCGACGTCGGCGGCGAGGGTCAGCTGCGCGGCGCGCTGGTCGATTTCAGTGGCACGGGTCTGGCCCAGTGCCGCTTCCCAGGCGGCGCGCTGGCCGCCCCAGAGGTCGAAATTGTAGTTGAAGCTGCCGCCCAGGCTGCGCAGGGTGCTGTAACGACCACCCTGCCCCAGCGGGTCCTGATCCCTGGCCAGACGCGAACGGCTGACGCCGGCGCTGGCATCGACGGTCGGCATGCGCTCGGCGTCGGCGGCATAGGCGGCGGCACTGGCCTGATGGGTGCGCGCCGCGGCGATCTGCATGTCCGGGCTGTCGCGCAGGGCTTCGGTGATCAGACCGTTGAGCTGCGGATCGCCGAGGTTGGTCCACCAGTCGCGCTTCGGCCAGGCCGCAGGCGACAACGTAACGCCAGTAAGGCTTTGCCCGGCCTGCAGGCTGTTGGCATCGATGCCGACGCCTTCGGTGTTCAGGCCTTTGGAATTGGCACAACCGGCCATGACCAGCGCGACGAACACCAGGCTCAGCGCTGTGCGCCGGGAGGAATGAGAGGAGATGCGCAGGGCCGTGCCCTGTTTGCGTTGAATGTTCATTTTGCTGCAATCCGCGCAAGAGTGATCGGATCAGCCGCCGCCACCAGCACCTTGGTGAGCAGCTTCTCCAGCATGGCCAGTTCGCCGTCTTCCAGTACGCCGACCATCTCGTTCATGGCCTTGGCACCAATCTGCGGCAGCAGGTCGCTGAGCGCCTTGCCCGATTCGGTCAACACCAGGCGCACCTGACGACGATCCGATTCGGAACGCGTGCGCACGAGCAGGTCTTTCTGCTCCAGTCGGTCGAGCATGCGGGTCATCGAGCCGCTGTCCAGGCACAACGAACGGCACAGGTCGGCAGGGGTTTCCGCGCCATAAAGGGCCACGATGACCAGCACCTTGAACTGCTGGGCAGTCAGGTCGTAGGGCACCAGGTGCTTGTCCAGGATGCGGTTTTTCAGCAGGTCAGCGCGCCCGATCAGCATGCCCAGCAGGCTGTTCTGAAAGGTCTCGGGGGTGAAATGAGCCATTGATAGTTACCCACTATCTGCCTAAGCAGTGATTTTGGGCTGATATTACTGCCTAGGCAGCAAACACACAATGAAACAATTTTTAAGATGCAGAGTTCCGGACGAACGTTTTCGCCGGATGGGAGGTGGGGGGCGGGACATGTGGGAGTGTGACGATATTTTGCGGGAGTCGGATGGCTGGCGACGGCGGTGGGTCCGTCGCCTGATGCGTCGCGGACGGACCGTATTCGCCAGCAAGCTGGCTCCCGCAATTGACGAAGAAGGTTAAGTCTGGAGGGGTGATTACAGTGCAGGAACACCGCTGTGAAAACGAAAATCCTCATCCGGGCTTTCGATCAGCTCGCGTTCGGCCAGGCGGATTTCTTCGATCTTGGCGTCGACATCCGCCGCATCGCCATACAGGTAGGCAAGCTTGAGGTAATCCTGAAAATGGCGCGCCTCGGACTTGAGCAGGCTGGCGTAGAAC
>CAURWS010000454.1:0-4253 GCA_963528485.1 uncultured Pseudomonas sp.
AGATGGCACCGCTTGCTTTCCCGATCTGCAACAGCCGGCAATCCGTGCGAGCTGCGGGCTGTCATCGCCTCTCAACGCAGCTTCTCGAGCATCCCGTAGTACCACATCCCCGCCGCCAGCAACGGGTTGCCCAAAACGTTGCCCATGGGCACGCGCAGGTGCTTGCAGGCGGCAAAGGTGTCGAACTGTTCAAGGGTGCCGGTCAGCGCTTGGGCCATGATCTCGCCCATGATGTGGCTGGTGGCTATGCCGTGTCCGGAGTAACCCTGGCAGTACCACACGTTCTGCGAGAGCTTGCCCAGCTGCGGGATGCGGTTGACCACGATGCCCATGGCGCAGCTCCACTGGAAGTCGATTCGCACGCCCTTGAGTGCGGGGAATGTGCGCTCGATGCAGGGGCGCAGCTCGCCTTCGATGTCCCGAGAATCCTTGCCCGAGTAGTTGGCACCGCCGCCAAACAGCAGGCGTTTGTCGGCGGTCAGGCGGTAGTAGTCGAGCACGAAGCGGCAGTCGTACACCGCGAGATCCTGCGGGTTGATCCGCTCGGCCAGTTCACCCAACGGCTCGGTGGTGACGATGCCGCCCATGGCCGGGAAGATCTTGCCGCCGAGCTTGGATTGTTCCAGCCGGTGATAGACATCGCCGGCCAGCATCACCTGTTGGGCTTCGATACGACCGTCTGCGGTGACCACCGCCGGGCGCGGGCCGTGGATGATTTCCAGCACCTCGGAATTTTCGAAGATCAATGCGCCCAGGCTTTGGGCGGCGCGGGCTTCGCCCAGGCACAGGTTGAGCGGGTGCAGGTGCAGGTTGCGCAGGTTCTTCAGCGCACCCTGATACAGCGGGCTTTGCAGATGCTCGGCGACACCGTTGCGATCAAGCAGCTGCAGCTGATCGCCCATGCCACGACGCTCGGCCTCGGCCTGAAAGCTGCGCAGCTCGTCCATGTGCGAGGGCTTCATCGCGGTGTGCAGATGACCGCGCTTGAGGTCGCAGGCGATGCCATAGCGCTGCACTCGCTGCTCGATGATCTGATGCCCGCGCCAGCGCAGGTGCCAGATGAAATCGTCGACCTCGGCACCCAAGTGCTTGCCCATCTGCTTGCGCATGGCTTCATCGCCCGAGAGGCTTCCCGTCACCTGGCCGCCGTTGCGCCCGCTCGCCCCCCAACCGATCCGGTGGGTCTCGATGATCGCCACTTTCAGGCCGCGCTCGGCCAGTTCCACGGCAGTGGCGACCCCGGTAAAACCGCCGCCGATGATCGCTACATCGACCTGTACCGTCCCGTGCAACTGCGGGTATTCGGTAAGGTCGTTCAGGGTTGCGCTGTAGTAGGACGGCGAGCGCTGGGCCCGTCCGTTATGAGTTGCTGTGTTCATGGTTCTACCTTTTTCCAATCCATGAGGTCAGGCCTGATGCAGGTACCAGCGCCAGTCTTGTTCGCTGACTTCGGCCATGAACCGGCGATACTCGGCACGCTTGACCTTCAGGTACACGCCAAGAAACGCCTCGCCGAGGGCTTCGCCCGCCCACTCCGAGCGCTCAAGGGCATCGAGGGCGGTGAGCCAGTCGGTGGGCAGGTGCTCGGTGGCCTGGGCATAACCGTTGCCTTCCACCGGCGCGCCCGGATCAAGCTGCTCAAGAATGCCGCGATGGCTGGCAGCCAGGATCGCCGCAGCGGCAAGGTAGGGGTTGGCATCGGCGCCGCAGATGCGGTGCTCCACATGCCGGCTGTTGGCGGGCCCACCCGGCACACGCAGGCTGACAGTGCGGTTATCGACGCCCCAGGTCGGCGCCAGCGGGGCGTAGCTGTTGGCCTGAAAACGCCGGAACGAGTTGGCGTTGGGGCAGAAGAACAACAACGACTCACGCAGGTGACGCAGCATGCCGGCCACTGCTTGGCGCAGCAGCGGGGTCCCGGCTTTGTCTTCGCTGGCAAACAGGTTGTGGCCGCTGCTGTCGGCCAGGCTCAGGTGCATGTGCATGCCGGTGCCCGCCAGGTTGGCGAACGGTTTGGCCATGAAGCAGGCCTGCATACCGTGGGCATGCGCCACGCCCTTAACCAGCCGTTTGTAGCGCACGGCTTGATCCATCGCCTCCAGCGCATCGCCATGCTCCAGGGTGATTTCCACCTGGCCTGGCGCATATTCGGAGATCGCCGTGCGCGCCGGAATGCCTTGGGCCTTGCAGGCTGCATAAAGGTCGGCGAGGAAGGGTTCGATCTGCTCCAGCTCACGCAACCCATAGACCTGCGTCGAGCGGGGTCGACCGCCGTCGTTGTCCAGCGCCGGTTGTGGACGGCCTTGGGCGTCGCGTTTCTGGTCGAGCAGGTAGAACTCCAGCTCGCAGGCCATCACCGGGTAATAACCGTCGGCCTTTAGCGCCTCGACCTTGCTCAGCAACACATGGCGTGGGTCGGCGACGCTGGCCGGCATGCCTTCGGTGGGGTGCATGCTGACCTGGACCGCAGCGGTCGGAATTCGCCGCCAGGGCAGGCGAACCAGACTGCCCTCCAGTGGGTAGGCGCGGCAGTCAATGTCGCCCACATCCCAGACCAGCCCTGAGTTCTCGACGTCATCGCCGTTCAGGGTCAGACCGAGAATGGTGCTGGGCAGGTGACGGCCGGTCTGGTACACGGCCAGCAGCTTGCCGCGCGGAACGCCGTTGGCGTCGAGGATGAACAGCTCGAACAGTTCGATATCAGGGTTTTCAGCCAGAAAACGGCTGGCGTGTTCAACAGATGCAAAGTGCATGATCAATTCGCTCGCGCACGCAGGCGCACAAGACCACCGCAAGGTCACGGTTGGTCGAAAAGGTAACGGCAAAGAGGCCGAGGCGTGTCAGTGGACCGCGAGCGAGAAATCCGGCGGACGGGCATGGCGGCAATGCCACAGCGCCCAGAAGGCAAGAATGATATGGACGAGGGGATTTGCGCCCGCGAGTGCCTTGGCTTTCGGCAGTGCGGAACAGGAGGATGGGCGCAGGATGATCTGGCGGGAAATCATGCCTCGATGCTCACACGGGGCATGCGGGTTTAACAAGTCCAGAGTTGATAACCTTTAGATCGGCGACAGCTAAACATCCTGTTCGGCATCGACGCCAGTGAACTTGCAGCAGCGCCTGTCGGCAGCGGTCCTTGAATACCCGCGCCGACGGGTCAGGGGAGGGGACCGGTTTAGAACTTGAACGCCTGACGACCGATCAGCAGCCACTGGCCTTTTTGCTTCTGCCAGACCTGGAAGTTCTCGATCTCGGTCGGGACTTCCACACCGCTGTTCACGGCCTGAGCCGAGAAGTGATTACGCACCAGCGCAACGTCGCCATCCAGGGTGATTTTCTGGTTCAGCATCTGCAGCGTCTTGAAGCCACTGCGACCGGTTTCGATGTCGGCGATGAACTCATCCTTGTTCTGAATCTTGCCGCTGGAGTGGCCGTAAGTGACCTTGTCCGAAGTCAGCGCGGCGAGGGCCTTGGTGTCCTTGTGCAGCATCGCCTGAGTCATTTTATCGACAGCCTTGGCCACATCCTGCTCGTCCGCAGCGGGGGCTGCAGCGACATAGCCTGAAAACAAACACACAACACCCAACAGCAGTTTGGACCTGGTCATCGATATTTCCTTCTTGTTGTCATCGGGGCAACACGCGCCCCGCCTGTATCCACGGGGCCACCGTGAGAATTCTGTTACGTACGACCGATCACAGATCGGTGATCTCTTTATGGCGCGGCACCAGCACCTTCATCACGCTCCACGCCACCAGATACGCCAGGGCGCAGATGGCGAACATGATCATGTAGCCGGTGTGGATGTCGTTGATCGACTTGTAGTAGTCAAACACCCAACCGCCGATCTTGGTCATGACCACGCCACCCAGACCGCCCGCCATGCCGCCGATACCGACCACCGAGGCCACGGTCTTCTGCGGGAACATGTCGGAAACCGTGGTGAAGATATTGCACGACCACGCCTGATGCGCCGATGCGCCAATGCCGATCAGCAGCACCGGCACCCAGAAGCTGATGTAGCCCAGCGGTTGTGCCAGCAGCACCACCAGCGGGAACAGCGCGATCACCAACATGGCCTTCATGCGACCGTCGTAGGGTTTGTCGCCGCGGGCCATGAAGTAGCTGGGGAACCAGCCGCCGCCGATACTGCCGACCATGGTCATGCTGTACAGCACAAATAGCGGCATCACGATGGCCGCGCCTTTCATGCCGTACTGCGCGGACAGGTACGTCGGCAGCCAGAACAGGAA
>CAURWS010000455.1:0-4248 GCA_963528485.1 uncultured Pseudomonas sp.
GTGCTGGACGTGTTGTGGGGGTTGGAAGCGTTGTAGCCTTCGACGGCTTACGACACCCAGGATTACTGAAAAACGCTGCTTGTTATGATAAAAAACGAGTTCAACAAACTGCTGCCTGCGTGAAGTCACGTTGACGGTAAGTTATAGGGTGGGGCAGTTGTTCTGCCGAAAGATAGCGTACTGCTGAGGGTGACTGTAGCGCTGCTGGATAAAAATGGAAGATACATTTTGAAATATTTGTAAGTGATTAGATCGGCGGTTGATAGGTGGGGGACAGTGCCGGGAAAAGCTTAATCTTTGGGGCACGAATTCGCCAAGTTTGCGGCTGGGGATGGAACGCATCCAATACACCTTTGGATGAGGCTGTGCTTGTTTTACAACAGGTTATTCGATTTGATATTCGACTGGTCTGTTTGGCAAAGAATTTGCTGTCTACGATGGGCGAAACATGAGTTTTTGTGGGTTTTGAATTGTCGAGAGTGTCGTGACGCAGGTAGAGTTTTTATAAACCGACGCAGCAGTCACACAGTAACGCTTGTGTGATTTTACACAGCGTGAGCTATGGCTGTTAGTTTAATTAAGAGTGTTTGTAAGTTGGCAATGAACGGCTCACGGCTCACCCGTCCATTCACTCGCGAGCCTCTTCAGCAGCCGGCCGCGCAAAACACTGCTTTAATGATTGTTCCTTGCCTCGCCGCCGAACCTTGGTGTTCGAATGCGGTGGCCAGCCGACAATCGTTGAGGATGTGCACAGATGACCCGTCTCACCGCCAAGGATTTCTCCCCTGAGTTGCTCGAGCTGTATGACTACTACGTTCACGGCAAGATCAACCGCCGGGAATTCCTCGACCGCGCCGCCGTGTTCGCCCTGGGTGGTCTCACTGCCACCGCGATCCTGTCGTCCCTGAGCCCCGATTACGCCCTGGCCGAGCAGGTCGAGTTCACCGACCCGGACATTGTCGCCGAATACATCTCCTATCCCTCGCCCAAGGGCAATGGCCAAGTGCGTGGCTATCTGGTGCGTCCGGCCAAGGCACCCGGCAAGGTGCCCGCTGTGTTGGTGGTGCATGAGAACCGTGGCCTGAATCCCTACATCGAAGACGTCGCCCGGCGCGTGGCCAAGGCCGGTTTCGTGGCGCTGGCGCCGGATGGTCTGTCTTCGGTGGGCGGCTATCCGGGCAATGACGACAAGGGTCGCGAGCTGCAGCAGAAGGTCGATCCGGAAAAACTCATGAACGACTTCTTCGCCGCCATCGAATGGCTGATGGCTCATCACGCCTGCACCGGCAAGGTGGGGATCACCGGTTTCTGTTATGGCGGGGGAGTGGCCAACGCCGCAGCCGTGGCGTATCCGGAGCTGGCAGCGGCCGTGCCGTTTTACGGTCGCCAACCCAAGGCCGACGAGGTCAGCCGGATCAAGGCGCCGCTGTTGCTGCATTACGCCGAGCTCGACAAGCCGATCACCGATGGCTGGCCAGCGTACGAGCAAGCACTCAAGGCCGCAGGCAAGACCTACGAGGCGCACATCTACAAAGGCGCCAACCACGGCTTCCACAACGACTCGACGCCGCGTTACGACGAGGCCGCGGCGAAGCTGGCGTGGGACCGCACGATTGCCTGGTTCAGCAAGTATCTGGCTTGAGAACTGTTTCGATATCATCGTGGGATTGAATAAGATGCCGGGGTAAGGATGTATACCGTCGCACTTCGGCGTTAATAACCGTCATTAAGATGACGCCAATAAGTTGGGCCGTTCATCGGCTGTGGCGCAACTTTGGATCCTTATTATTCAAGCGCTGCTACAGTTGAACTATCAGTCATATCGTTGAGCGTGAATGGCGCGCCGACATCAGTTCACGTTGTAAAGTTCAACGCTTTACACTCAAGTGTGTACGGGTACACACTCTCCATCGCCCTGCAAGCCCCGATACATAACCTTTGGCGCAATGCCAAACCCACCAATGACTGCGTTGTTTCGCAAAAGTTTAAAAAATTTATAACGGTTCAAATTTGTTATAAAACCTTTTGCAATGTGTTCTTTATCTGCTAATAATTTGTCCTGTTTCGGGCACTAAGGACTGCGTCAGTTTCACAATGAAGTGAACATCGAATCGACTCTGCGATCGTTATCCGTCCGTCCATTACTAAAACTTTCGAGCGACTTGAGCCCCTTCGGTCAAAGTACGCTGCCGTGCGGCGCATGCAAATGCGCGGGAGGAATATGAATGGCTCGAGCTCATCCACAACTCAAGATTCTGTCGATTTTCGGTACGCGTCCTGAAGCCATCAAGATGGCCCCGCTGGTCAAGGCTCTGGCTGCCGAACCCGGCATTGACTCGCAGATCTGCATCACCGGCCAGCACCAGAGCATGTTGCAACAGTTGCTGGACATGTTCGAACTCAAGGCCGATTACACGCTCGACGTGATGACCCCCGGCCAGACCCTTAACACCCTGACTGCCGCGCTGTACGCCGCGATCGATCCGGTGCTGGAACAGGCGCAGCCGGACAAGGTGCTGGTCCATGGCGACACCACCTCGGCCATGGTCGCGGCGATGTCGGCGTTCCATCGGCGCATTCCGGTGGCCCACATCGAAGCGGGATTGCGCACAGGCGACATTCATCAGCCGTGGCCTGAGGAAATGAACCGGCGCAGCATCGACCTGATTGCCGATCACTTGTTTACCCCTACGGACGAGTCGCGCCGCAACGTGCTGGGCGAGCGCCTGCAAGGCACCTCGTTCGTCACCGGCAACACCGTGATCGATGCGCTGAAGATGACCGCCGAACGCATCGACAAGAACCGCCAGTTGCGGGTTGCCCTCGATCGTCAGTTCAGTTTTCTCGACCCGCGCCGCAAATTGCTCTTGGTCACCGGCCATCGCCGGGAGAATTTCGGCGAAGGTTTTCTCGACATCTGCAAGGCCCTGCGCACCCTGGCCGGTCGCAACGACATGCAGATCGTCTACCCGGTGCACCTGAACCCCAACGTGCTGGGGCCGGTGACCGAGCACCTGGGCGACTTGCCCAACGTGCACCTGATCAAACCGCGGGATTACCTGTCCTTCGTGCGCCTGATGCAACTGGCCCATGTGGTGCTGACCGATTCGGGCGGCGTGCAGGAAGAGGCGCCCTCGCTGGGCAAGCCGGTGCTGGTGATGCGTGACGTCACCGAGCGTCCGGAGGCTGTGGCGGCGGGTACTGTGCGCCTGGTCGGCACCGACCCGGACACCATCGTGCGCGGCGTGTGCGTCCTGTTCGATGACGAGCAGTTGTGGCGCATGGCCTCGCAATCGGCCAACCCCTACGGCGACGGCAAGGCGTGTTCGCGCATCGTCGACGCGCTGATGGGGCGCCCGGTGGACGAATTCGTGGTCCTGACGCCCATCCGGCGGTCCGAACCGACCGAGGCGCAACGCCAGGCCACCTCCCTGCGTTCGGTGTCCAGTCTGCATTAGCGACCGCGCCGCACACCCGGCCTGCCATTGCGATGGCAGGCCTGCCCGACATCCCCGTGGGAGCGGATGAGTCCGCGAAGAAGCCGTGCTGGCCATGCCAGCCAAGGCCACCGTTCGCCGATCTCCCACGCAATATTTGCTTTGACCGAGATCTGCCTGAATGAAGTCTTCCGTTACCGTTCCCTCGGCGGCGTTGCACGCTCTTGCCTGCGGCATGAGCCTGCTGGCCGTTGCCCCTGCGTTTGCCGTTGATGCCGTTGCCAATCAGAGCCCTTTGAGTCAGGCGATCAGTCGTCTGAACGCCGACACTCGCCAGCAGCGCGTCATCGAGCTGCAGGACCTGGGCATCGATCGCCCGATCATCCTCAATGCCACCGACGCGCGCCGCGAACTGTACCTGCCGGTGCCGGCGGACGTGCCGCTGACCGACGCCACACTGCACTTCGACGCCAGTTACCTGAATGGCGAATCCGGACGCAACACCCTGCTGCTGTCGCTGGACGGCTACCCGGTGCGAGCCTTGGGGTTGAATGAAGGGGAGGGCGACGCCAGCGCCACGCTCGGGGTCGACAAATCCCCCCGCGACAGCGGCTCGGTACGATTGGGTGTGGCCTGGTCGTCGATCATCTCCCGGGTGCAGTGCGAGGACGAACGCGCCATCGGCAACGTGCTGCGCATCGATCCCCACAGCCGCCTGAGCTACAGCTTCGACGCCAGCCAGTTGCAGGATGTGGGGGCAGCGTGGAATGCGCTGCCCGGCAAACCGGGGATTCTGGTAGCGCCGGGTTCG
>CAURWS010000456.1:0-4245 GCA_963528485.1 uncultured Pseudomonas sp.
CTGCTGTCGCTGGCCCTGGCCGACCGCATCAATACCATGCGCGAACGTGAAGCGCAGATCATGGCGCAGTCGAGCAGGGACCTGGAAAAGCTCAACCAGCAGCTGGCCGTGAGTAACCGCCTCAAAGACGAATTTCTCGCCACACTCACCCACGAACTGCGCACGCCCATGAACGGCGTGATCGGTTCGCTGGAGTTGATGCAGATGGAGGGGGCCGAGGCCGACATCGAGCTGTATCGCCAGACCGCGGCGGATTCGGCACAAAACATGATGGGCATCGTCAACGGCATCCTGACCCTGACCGAGCTGCAGGCCGGGCGAATCACCGTGCAGAACGAGGCCTTTAGCCTGCATCACCTGCTGTTTCAGGTGCGCAGCACCTTCGAGCCGTTGGCACGCAGCAAGATGCTTGCTCTCAGCGTGGAAGTGATCGATGACCTGCCGGACAGCCTGCATGGCGACGCATTGCGTCTGCGCCAGTGCCTGGAATGCCTGATCGACAACGCGATCAAGTTCACCAAGGCAGGCTCCGTGCGGATTCGCGTGGGCGGCAGCTGCACGGCCGATCAGCAGGTCAGGTTGCTGATCGACGTGATCGACACCGGCATCGGTTTCAATCGCCTGGACGAAGAAACCCTCTACGCCAACTTCTATCAGGTCGACGGCTCCATGACTCGCGAGTACGGCGGGCTGGGCATCGGGCTGGCGATCTGCCGGCAGTTGATCGAGCTGCAGGGCGGGCGTTTGAGTCATCAGTCAGAGCCTGGTAATGGCAGCCAATTCCGCTTGAGCGTCGATGTTCAGCAGGTCAAAGAGGGCAAAAGCGCCGTCATTTAGTCTTCTTTGGCGCTTTTTTCAGCTCCGGGTGCGTGATTCACTGGCCCTTATCTGCGCACGGACCGGAGCCCCCTTCATGAACCTGCATCAGTTCGCCGAGACCCACGACGTCACCAACCAGCCGCCCTCGCTGGACGGTACCAACCTCTACCGCATCGACGTGCCTTTGCAGGAATGGTCCAAACGTTTCGGTGCCGGGTGGGCCGAATCGAAAATCGACGCCTACGGCGCACTGGCTGGCGGGCCGCTGATGGAGGCGGGTTTTCTCGCCAACCAGAACAAACCGGTGTTCGCCAGCCATGACCGCTATGGCCATCGCATCGATCTGGTGGAGTTTCACCCGGCCTATCACCAGTTGATGCAAACCGCCGTCGAGCACGGCATTCCTTCGTTGCCCTGGACCGACCCGCGTGAAGGCGCCCACGTCGCCCGCGCGTCCATGAGTTACCTGCACACTCAGGCCGAAGCCGGCAGCGGCTGCCCGTTGACCATGACCTTCGCCAGCGTTCCGGCGTTGAAGCTGCAACCGGATCTGGCCGAGATCTGGCTGCCGAAAATCCTCGCCACTCAATACGACCCGCGCAACGTCGGCATTGCCCACAAAGCGGGTGCGACCATCGGCATGGCCATGACCGAGAAGCAGGGCGGCACCGACGTGCGCGCCAACACCACGCGCGCCTACCCCGTTGGCCAGCCCGGTCCCGGTCAGGCGTATGAGCTAGTCGGCCACAAGTGGTTCTGCTCGGCGCCGATGTGCGATGCCTTTCTCACGCTGGCGCAGACCGACAAGGGCCTGACCTGTTTTCTGCTGCCGCGACATCGCCCGGACGACACCCGCAACGAGTTCTACATACAGCGGCTGAAGAACAAACTGGGCAACTGGTCCAACGCCTCCAGCGAGGTCGAATTCCGGGGCGCGCTGGCCTGGATGGTCGGCGAGGAAGGGCGCGGCGTGCCGACCATCATCGAAATGGTCGCCATGACCCGCTTCGATTGCATGACCGGCTCCAGCGCCTTGATGCGTCAGGCGCTGACCCAGGCCGCTCACCATTGCGCCCACCGAAGTGTCAGCGGACGTGTCCTCAGCGAGCAGCCTTTGATGCAAAACGTGTTGGCCGACCTGGCGTTGGAAAGCGAAGCGGCGCTGGCGTTGACCTTGCGCATGGGCCGCTCGCTGGAGCGGCTGGACGACTCACACGAAGCGCGTTTCGCCCGGCTGGTGACAGCGGTGGGCAAATACTGGATCTGCAAACGCGCCCCGGCCATGATCAACGAAGCCGCCGAATGCATGGGCGGCGCAGGGTATGTCGAGGACACGATCCTGCCGCGTTTGTACAGAGAGGCCCCGGTCAACTCGACGTGGGAAGGCTCGGGCAACGTGCAGTGCCTGGACGTGCTGCGGGCGCTGTCCAAGGAGCCCGGCGTGCTCGATGCGCTGTTCGACGAATTGAGTGACGGCCATGGCGATGCGCGACTGGCTGCGCATATCGGTCAATTGAAGGTGGCGTTCAAGGACACCCGCGATATTCAGTACCGTGCTCGGCAATTGACCGAAGACATCGCTGTCGGCCTGCAGGCGAAATTGCTGCTGGAAGCGGGGAATTCGGTGGTCAGTGACGGCTTTATTGCCGGGCGCCTGCAACAGTCGGGGCGCGTGTACGGCGCGCTGCCCCGTGGGGTGGATGTCGAAGCGTTGGTGGCGCGTTCTTCTCCGCAGGTCGCATAACTGGGCGCCCCGCTGATCTTTCCTTGTGGGAGCCGGGGGGGGGGGGGGTGTGCCTCTCCTGGGTGGCGCGCGGCCCCCCCCGTGCCCCCACCCCCCCCGGCTCCCACGGCCTTCGGCCAGAATCGGATCGCGTCCACCTTACTCATTTCGTGCCTTCCCCCGCCGTTGCAGGCAAGATGGAGCCTTGCAAGATCAGAAGGATGCGCATCGTGACTGAAGCTTTCATTGTCGTAGAAACCGCCGAGCAAGCTGTGGACCGGCTTGCCGAATTGCATGGCCGTGCAACCAGCGCCTTGAGCCAGGCGCTCAAGCGTTACCTCAAAGACCGCATCGAACCCGACGCCGCCGAGCGTCTGCAGTTTCGCTACCCCGAATTACGCCTGACCTACCATTGCCAGGGCGAAGTGCCGCTGACCACTCGCGCCTACGCCAAGGTTCAACTGCCGGGCACCTACAGCGTCACCGTCACCCACCCGGCGGCCTTTCGCAAATACCTGATCGAACAGCTCGTGCCGCTGATGAACGACTTCACGGTCACGGTCGAGGTGGGCGTCAGCGAGCAGAACATTCCGTATCCGTACGTGGTCGAGCAAGGCGATGAGCTGGCAGGCACCGGCGTGACGGCAGCGACCCTGGCCCGAGTGTTCCCGAGCACCGACCTGTCTGCCGCCACCGACGGCATCGCCGATGGCCTGTATGACTGGGCCAACACCGACCCGCTGCCGCTGGCGCTGTTCGATGCCGCCCGCGTGGACTTCTCCCTGCGTCGTCTGGTGCATTACACCGGCAGCGACTGGCGCCATGTGCAGCCGTGGATCCTGCTGACCAACTACCACCGCTATGTCGACCAGTTCATCGTCCATGGCCTGGAAAAACTGCGGGACGATCCACGCTTCGTGAAGATGGTCCTGCCGGGCAACGTCGTCGTCGACAAGAGCATGGATCACGGCGAGGCCCAGGCCATCGTCTCCAGCGTGGTCTGGCACCGCTACCAGATGCCGGCCTATCACCTGATCGCCGAAGATGGTCACGGTGTGACCCTGGTCAACATCGGCGTCGGCCCGTCCAACGCCAAGAACATCACCGACCACCTCGCTGTGCTGCGCCCGCACTGCTGGCTGATGATTGGCCACTGCGGCGGCCTGCGTCAGTCGCAGACCATCGGCGACTATGTGCTGGCCCACGCCTACATGCGCCGCGACGGCATTCTTGACCGCGTATTGCCGCCGAACATCCCGATTCCGGCCCTGGCCGAGGTGCAACTGGCGCTGCAGGAATCAGCTGCACAGGTCACCGGCGAGCGCGGCGACGATCTGAAAAAGCGCCTGCGCACCGGCACCGTGCTGACCTACGACGACCGCAACTGGGAGCTGCGTTGGGCTCAGGAGCGTCCGCTGATCAACCTGTCCCGCGCCGTGGCCGTGGACATGGAAAGCGGCACCATCGCCGCTCAAGGTTACCGCCTGCGCGTGCCGTACGGGACGCTGCTCTGCGTGTCGGACAAACCGCTGCACAGCGAGATCAAGCTGCCGGGCTCGGCCAACGCTTTCTACGAGCGCGCCGTAACCCAGCATTTGAAGATCGGCATCGCCGCGCTGGACCTGATGCGCACTCAGCTCAACTCGCTGCACTCGCGCAAACTGCGCAGTTTCGACGAGCCACCGTTCCGTTGAGGCTAGGCG
>CAURWS010000457.1:0-4232 GCA_963528485.1 uncultured Pseudomonas sp.
GTCCAAGCCAGCAATGCCGGTGGTGTGGATTTCGAGAAGGTGCACAGCGTGATTCAGGAACGCTGCGCGGTCTGCCACTCGGCCAAACCGACCAGCCCGTTGTTCAGCAGTGCACCGGCCGGGATCATGTTCGACACCCCGCAACAGATCCAGCAACTGGCCCCGCGCATCCAGGCCCAGGCCGTGACCGCGCAGATCATGCCGCTGGGCAACATCACCCAGATGACTCAGCAAGAGCGTGACCTGCTGGGGCAGTGGATCGACAAGGGGGCGCAGACGAACTGAATCTGCCTCAAGCTGCAAGCCAGAAGCCGTACGCGGTCCGCTCTGACTTGCAGCTTGTAGCTTGACGCTTGCCGCTATCCCCGTTTCTCAGCCACAACTCAAAAACAAGAACAATGAGGTGTTGCATGTCCGAGTCAACTCACGCGCGCATCCCTGCTGCGCCACCACGACAGCCCCTGCCACTGATGCAACTGATTCTGGTGGGCCTGCAACACGTCCTGTTGATGTACGGGGGTGCCGTTGCGGTGCCGCTGATCATCGGCCAGGCCGCTGGCCTCTCCCGTGAAGAAATCGCCTTTTTGATCAACGCCGACCTGCTGGTCGCCGGTATCGCCACGGTCGTGCAATCGTTCGGCATCGGCCCGCTGGGCATTCGCATGCCGATCATGATGGGCGCAAGCTTTGCCGCCGTCGGCAGCATGGTCGCCATGGCCGGCATGCCCGGTGTGGGCCTGCCGGGGATCTTCGGCGCGACCATCGCCGCCGGATTCTTCGGCATGCTGATCGCGCCATTCATGTCGAAAATCGTGCGTTTCTTCCCGCCTTTGGTCACCGGCACGGTCATCACCTCCATCGGCCTGTCGCTGTTCCCGGTGGCGGTCAACTGGGCGGGCGGCGGCAGCAAGGCCGTGAGCTTCGGCGACCCGCTGTACCTGGGCGTTGCGGCGCTGGTGCTGCTGACCATCCTGCTGATCAACCGCTTCATGCGCGGCTTCTGGGTCAACATTTCGGTGCTGATCGGCATGGGCCTGGGCTACATCCTGGCGGGCTTCATCGGCATGGTCGACTTGAGCGGTCTGGCCCAGGCCGACTGGGTCAAGGTGGTCACGCCGCTGCACTTCGGCATGCCGACCTTCAGCCTCGCGCCGATCCTGTCGATGTGCCTGGTGGTGGTGATCATTTTCGTCGAATCCACCGGGATGTTCCTGGCGCTGGGCAAGATCACCGACCGCGAAGTCACGCCGGGCATGCTCCGCCGCGGCTTGCTGTGTGACGCGGCGGCCTCGTTTCTGGCCGGTTTCCTCAACACCTTCACCCACTCCTCCTTCGCCCAGAACATCGGCCTGGTGCAGATGACCGGCGTGCGCTGCCGCTCGGTGACCATCGTCGCCGGTGGTTTCCTGATACTGCTGAGCCTGTTGCCCAAAGCCGCGTACCTGGTGGCGTCGATTCCACCGGCCGTATTGGGCGGCGCGGCGATTGCCATGTTCGGCATGGTCGCGGCCACCGGGATCAAAATCCTCCAGGAAGCCGATATCGCCGACCGCCGCAACCAGTTGCTGGTGGCAGTCAGCGTGGGCATGGGCCTGATCCCGGTGGTTCGGCCGGAATTCTTCAGCCAGTTGCCACACTGGATGGGGCCGATCACCCACAGCGGCATTGCCATGGCGACCTTGAGCGCCGTGCTGCTGAACCTGCTGTTCAACGTGCTCGGCGGTGCCGAACGCGCGGCCATGGCAGGGCCTGCGCACTCGCACTGACAAACCTGCCCTGTTTTCGACTCGGGTGCTCCGTCGCGGAGCACTTGAGGACGGCTGCGCGAGTCAGTATCCTCCGCCGCCGCTTCGCCGTAGCTCGAAAACAGGGTCTGACCACCACTGCAACAATTCTGACTGACCGGACAACTAACCGATCAGCGACTGCATCCTCGAAAAGGCAACAGAAAATCCCCGAATCGACTGTGTTCAGCACAGCCGACGAGACTTTTTTGTCTTTTTTCAGGGTCTTGGCGCAGCTCTTGCTAACTATGAAACGCCGCAACAAGTTGACCAAACGGACAACTAAATCAGCAAAAACAAAGGCGCCGAAACAGAGCGTCAATCACCGCAACAACGACTTTTAAACCAAGGGAGTTATCCATGAACCGCACGCTTTCCAGCCTGATGGCCGCAGGCACCCTGCTTGCCGCCACCCCGGCGATGTCCGGCGACCTGCTGCAGTGGCAGAGCAACAGCCTGACTTATCTTTACGGCAAAGATTTCGCTGTAAACCCGGAAATTCAACAGACGTTCACCTTCGAACACGCTGACGGCTGGAAATACGGCGACAACTTCCTGTTCGTCGACAACATCTTCTACAACGGCAAGAAAGACGCTGGCGTGGGCAACAACACCCTGTACGGCGAGTTCTCCCCTCGCCTGTCGATGGGCAAGATCTTCGACCAGAAATTCGAACTGGGCCCGATCAAGGACGTGCTGCTGGCCGGCACATACGAGTTCGGTGAAGGGGATGTCGAGTCTTACCTGATTGGTCCTGGCTTCGACCTGAGCATCCCGGGCTTCGACTACTTCCAGCTGAACTTCTACAAGCGCTACAACGACGGTCATCGTGCCGGCTACGGCGCCTGGCAGATCACCCCGGTGTGGTCGTACACCATTCCAGTGGGTAAGTCGGACATTTTGATCGATGGTTTCATGGACTGGGTGGTAGACAACAAACAGTCCAACACCAAAGGTGACTACCACTCCAACCTGCACTTCAACCCGCAGATCAAGTACGACCTGGGCAAGGCCATGAACTTGCCGGAGAGACAGTTGTACGTGGGTATCGAGTACGACTACTGGACGAACAAGTACGGCATCAATGACACCCGTTATTTTGATACCGATCAGAACACCGCGAGTTTGCTGGTGAAGGTATTTTTCTAAATTTTTCACTCCTCCCGACAGTAGCATTCGCTGCCGGGAGGCTTTAATGAGCGCTCATTTGCCGCACGCTCAAACGCCGCGCGTCAATGACCACACAATCGGGTGTATGAGTATGAACGTTCATCTCCTGCACTCCATATATGAAACGGTTAACGAACACTGTCTGAAGCACTTCAATGATTGGCTGATCGTCTGGTGATCACTGCCCGCGACACGCTCACCTCCCTGGTTGGCAGCCAATCAAAACGTGGAAAGTCGACTGCAGAACGGTGAGGTGGCGAACTCGCTGGTAGGGGCGGCGCTTCACTGTCGCTCGACACAGAAGTGGCGTTTACGGATGCAGGAATAGCGCGGGTATCGAGAACGAAGGCGTGACGTCGGCGGTTAAATGGCCGCCCCTGTCTACGTGAGTGTCGGACGGACGTTCAGGTATATGTCTATCGTCCCGCCCGACGCTTTTTTGTTTACGCTCGTTATTTCCAACCCAAAATCAGTCATCAGACGATGACTCATTTTACCAAGCGGCGCCGTGAGGAAATGCTCTTTGAAATCTTGTCCCTCGTTCAAATCGTTTGGCGATCGCAAGTGTCTGACTGTTGTCAACCGTTTCGAGCTTCACGACAGAGGGCAAGTGGCCAAAAAATCCCCTTCTGGTTGCTACCTGCACATACTGTTCCTGAAACACCTCATTCGCGTAATACGCTTGATCATTCGAGGTCCTCTTATAAGCATGAATGATTGTCCATTTATGCGGTTTCATCTTGCTGGTAAATACGCTCTGGGTAGTACCTTCCCTCTTACTGGAGCCGAAGATGCCAAGGCCTCGGTCTTTGTGCTTGAATTTTTTGACTGAGTCATAGTGGTGAATCGCTTTATTACTCGCGTCTTGTAGACGATCTTGTAAGTCGCTCAAGAAATAACTTATGTGTTCACCTTGATTACCGACGGGATCACGTTTGCCGACGGGACTTTGGCTCACGAACAGAAAAAGATTCTGTCCATCGATATCCCCCGCAGGGTCCGGATTAACCCAGCGCTGTAACCACGGCGCGTAATACCTGAACCCGTAGTAATAAAGCCCCGTCGCATCGCGCTCTTTGCCGGAATAACGCACCGTTTTGTAGTTGGCCTCAACAGTATTTCGCGCCGCCCACCACGCCGTACCGCCAAAGGGGTAATAACCTTCGTGGCTGATCAACCTTGCCTCTTGATCAAGTTCGAGGGTGCTAGAGCCCAGGTGATCGCTGAGGCTGTAGCGCAACTGATCATTCTCGATGCCGTCGGGTTTGCCGGACTCCC
>CAURWS010000458.1:0-4227 GCA_963528485.1 uncultured Pseudomonas sp.
TGCTTCGAGTTCGAGCAGCGGATCAGCGCTGTCGGTCTCCAGTACCAGCAGGCGGCTGCCAGCGGCTTGGACAGCGGCTTTCACGGCAGCGGGCGGCTCGCGGTGATGCAACACCAGCGCCACGTCTTCATCTTTCAGCCTTTTCTGCAGTTGGCTCAGGGCCTCTTGCGTCCAGTCGCTGTCGGGCCGCGCATCCACCGCCAGCACATCAAGGTTCAGGCCGCTGGTCAGGTAGCCAAAGCGGTCGCTCAGGCTGATGACGCTGAGGTTGTCGGCTTTGGCCAGTTGCGCTTCGGCCTGCGCAGTGATTGCGAGCAGGCGCTTTTTCAGCGTGGCCAGGTTGGTTTCGATGACGGCTTTGTCGGCAGGCGCCAGACGCACCAGATCGGCGGCGAGTACGTCAGCCATGCGCCCCAGGTTGTTGCTCGACTGCCAGGGCTGTGCGTTCAAGCCGTCGGAGGGGCCGGACTGCAGGGCCACGCCGGGGAGGGCGCCGTCCACGGGGCGTGCGGCATCGATCTCGACGATCCGGATATTGCTGCGACGGGCGTCAGGGTACAGCGGGTCGTCCGGCCAGAGGGAGCGCAGGCTGACCACGGCGTCGGCCTGCTGCGCCAGCTGTTTGAGCTCTGGGGCGCCTCGACCGCTGAAGTAGGCAGCCTGTCGCGAGCCCGGCAGGCTGGCGGGCGCAGCGCGTTCGAGAATGACGCCCGAGCCTTGCAGCAATTGCTGACTCAGCCCGAAGGTGATCGGCAGCGAGGCGAGGACGTGGACCGATGGCGGCGGTGTGCCAAGGGGCGGGCGCTCGCCGGCGTTGGCGTGCAATCCCGACGCACCGGTCAGGGCCAGTGCGAGCAGCAGTGGCGAGTAGCGAAGAGCTGACATTTATCCGATATTCCCTTTCAGGCCGGGCAAGGTGCCGCGGGCGATGGCGGCGAGCGCGAACGCAGCGCCTGCGACCAGGATGATTGCCGCGCCCGAGGGCACCGGCAGGTCGAAAACGATGGGCAGCAGGATGCCGCACAGCGTGCTGAAGGTGGCGATCAGTACCGATGCCCAGAAGAATCCCTTGAGCGACTGGCTCAACAGCCGGGCAGCGGCCGCGGGCACGACCAGCAACGCACCCACCAGGATGGCACCGATGACTTTCACGGCGGCCACCGTGATCAGCGTCACCAGCACCACGAACAGGTAATCCAGGGTCTTGACGGCCACGCCACGCACCGCCGCCAGTTGCGGGTTGAAGCTGGCGAGCATGATGCGGTTGTAGAGGGGCAGGGCCAGCGCCATCACCAGTGTGCCGACGATGGCCAGCACCGCCAGGTCGTTGCCGTTGACGGTCAGGACCGAGCCGAACAGCACGTTTTCCAGGATGTGAATATTGATCTTGCCGGCCAGCACCAGCAGCAGGCTGGCCCCCAATGCCAGCGACACCGACAGAAAGACGCCAATCAATGTGTCGGGAGCCAGTCCGGTGCGGTTGCGCAGGTAATTGAGCAACACGCCGAACAGCAGGCAGTAGCCGAACAGGCTGCCATAGGGTCCGGTGTAGGGTTCGCCCAGCAGAATCCCGATTGCGACGCCTGTCAGGGCCGCATGGCCAACGGCCTCGGAGAAGAACGCAAAGCGCTTGACCACCACCAGTGTGCCCAACCCTCCTAGCACCGGGCCGATCAGCAGCCCGGCGAGCAGTGCGTTGACGACGAATCCGTAGGCCAGTACCGACGGCAGATAGCCTGCGCCGGCAGCGTCCTGAATCAACAGGCGAAATGCCTCATAGGTCATGGGTTGATGCTCCCGAGGCCATCCCGAGGATGAGTGGAAAACAGCGTCAGCAAGCGTTCCGGCGTCAGCGCCTGCCCGGGCGGCGCGTCGAACAACACCTGCCGGTTGAGGCCTGTCACGCGGTCGGCCAGGCGCTTGACCGCTGCCAGATCGTGCTCGATCCACAACACGGTCACGCCTGCTTGCTGCCAATGGCCGAGCAGGCGTTCGAAGACCTGAATGCCCGCTTCGTCGAGGGCCGACATCGGCTCATCGAGCACCAGCAGCTGCGGCGCAGGAATCAGCCCCTGTGCCAGCAACACCCGTTGCCGCTCGCCACCGGACAGCGCGCCCATGCGCCGCTTGCGTTTGTCCTGCATGCCCACCTGTTCCAGGGCGTTGCTGATCGCCGCGCTGTAGCGGCGCGACAGCCCCAGAAACGCCGGGCGCCGCTGGCACATGGCAGCCATGAAATCGTCGACGGTCATCGGCAGGCCGCGGTCGAACTCCAGCGCTTGCGGCACGTAACCGATGACGCCATCAGGGCGCTGCCACTCAAGGCTCAGGCGGCCCTGATGAGGCATTTGCCCGAGCAGCGTCTTGATCAGCGAGCTCTTGCCGCCGCCGTTGGGCCCGACCAGCGCATGGACGCTGCCGGGGCTGACGTGAAAGCTGACCTTGTCGAGGATGGTGGTACGGCCCAGGGTCAGCTGGACGTTATCGAAACGGATACCGGGTCCGGTGTCGAGATGGCCAAGGGGCTGTGCAATGGTCATGCGCCAGACTCCTGAATGGCCCGGACCACGGTGTTGAGGTTGTTGGTCATTTCTTTTTCGTACTTGTCGGCGGTGTATTCGCCGTAGGAAATGTGGGACAGCGGATACAGGCGTACCCCGGCCTCGCGCTGGATGGTCTCGACGTAGGTGGACGGGAAGTCCATCTCGGAGAAGATCACTTTCACGTCCAGCTCGCGCAGTTGGTCGATTGTTTTCTTCAACTGGCTGGGGCTGGGCTCGATGCCGTGGGCGGGCTCCACCACGGCGGTGACTTCCAGCCCGAATTCGCGCAGCAGGTAGTCATACGCGGCGTGCACGGTGGCTACGCGCAGGTCCGGGTTGGGCGCCTGGGTCAGGCGCGCCAGTGCATCGGCGCGCATTTGCCGCAGCCGCTTGCCATAGGCCCGCGCGTTGGCGGTGTAGGTGGCGGCGTTGGGCGGGTCGAGCTTGCCCAGCTCGCGAGCGATGTTGTTGACCTGGGCGATGGAGGCGCTGATGGAGAGAAACGTGTGCGGGTTGACCACCTTGCCCGCGCCCCGCGCCGCCGTGCCCGTCGCGGCCAGCAGGGGCACGTTCTCATTGGCTTCGATGGTGGCGATGCCAGGCTTTTCGCTGGCCTGGATCATGCGGTCGGCAAAGTCGTCATGGCCCACGCCGTTCAACACGATCACGTCCAGCGTGCCGATGCGTTTGATGTCCTCGGCCTGTGGTTCATAGGCGTGAGGGTTGAAGCCGGCCGGGATCAGCGGGACGACCTCGGCCTTGTCACCGACGATGTTCGCCACGTAGCTGTAGTAAGGGTGCAGGGTGATGCCGATGCGCAGGCGTTTGCCGTCTTCGGCGCTGGCCGGCAGGCTTAGCAATGGCGTCAGCAACAGGCCGAGCAGGGCGACCAGCAGCGAACGACGTCGGCGAATATTCAAAAAAATGGACATGGGGCGCAGTCTTCTCCTGAGCAAAACGATCTTGGGGAAACGCACGATCAGTGCTGATGCTGGCGGGTGACGCCCGCGTCAAACCGGGTGATCACCTGACGCCAGCCTGCGTCGACCAGCGCGGTATCGCTCAGGTCAACGGGAGCGGTGATGCGATCGGCGCGGTTGAGCCAGATGTCGGGCTGTTGATCGGTGTCGTTCACACGCAGCAGAAACGAGCCTGCAGTGGCCGCTTGTGTGCTCAGGCCCAGGTAGGCCCGCGGCTCGAGCAGTTGCCACCGATGGCCGCCGCGGGTGACAGCGCTGGCATCCCGGGCGAAGGGTGCAAAGCCTTCCTGTGCCAGCGCGTCGACCTCCGGTAGACCGGCCTGTTCCTGTTCCTGCAGGCGGATCTCGTCCAGCGCCACGCGCAGGTCGGCGTAGATGCCCTGTTCGGCGGCGCTCAGGTCACGCCGAGCGTCCAGTTGGTGGGAGGGCAGGCTGGCGACCTCGGTGCTTTCCCGATGCCAGAACACCACTGAGCCCGCCAGGGCCGCGATGACCGCGCAGAACAGCAGCACGTAGAGGGTTTCATGACCGGCGCCTGCCGGGCGTACGAGCTGGGTATGGGGGTTCGGGGTCATTGGGGCAGGATGTCCGCGTGATCGACTTCCACCACATGCCCCGGCCCCGCGTCGAACAGGACGTAGAACTCGCCGCCCGGCTTCTTGAAGGTCAGGGTCGAATCGGCGCCGAGCTTGCCGGGCACCAGA
>CAURWS010000459.1:0-4221 GCA_963528485.1 uncultured Pseudomonas sp.
CATCCCAAATATGCCTGACGCCATACCCCTTGTTCTTACCCATATGCCGACCGGCACGAAGGTAGATGTGCCCACCTGGCAGGGTGATTTGTCGGGACACAATCTCCGGAACATAGCCGAAGCTTTGATGGCCGGTTACGGGGTGGGCAACGAGGTCATCCTTGTGAAGGGTCAACACATAGACAGGGGAGAGGATAGGGATTTGCGGTTTCGACACATCAGGCTCCATGCAGGTGACACTATTGTGCCACAGCTAAACCGAGCCATCTGTCACTGGTCGCTCTTACTAGACATGACCGTTCGTCTGGTAATTTCTCGTCTGAGCGAGACATTCAGTCGTCGAATGTGAAGAAGGGTTTTGTTAGGTTTTTACCGGGTTAGGAGCTCAAATTCTCAAAAATCTAACCGAAAAACTCACGAGGATTTTTTCTGTTCTAGCTATGGTGCGGGCGAGGAGCCCTTTCTATTGGGGCAGTCACTCACTCACTCGGTGGGCAGATCAGATTTTCGGTGGTTATAACCGTTCTGATCCCTCAGGGTTAAACGCAATAGCGCGTTGAACAAAAGCCCCCGGACAGCTCAGCTGCCGGGGGCTTTGTCTTGGGGGGACGAAAATTGCTTACAGCCCCAGATCCGACAACCCCGGATGGTCATCCGGACGACGCCCCAGCGGCCAGTGGAATTTGCGCTCCGATTCCTTGATCGGCATATCGTTGATGCAGGCGAAGCGGCGGTGCATCAGGCCGTCTTCGTTGAATTCCCAGTTCTCGTTGCCGTACGAGCGGAACCAGTTGCCCGAATCGTCGTGCCATTCGTAGGCGTAACGCACGGCAATGCGGTTGTCGGTGAAGGCCCACAGTTCTTTGATCAGGCGGTAGTCGAGCTCCTTTTTCCACTTGCGCGTCAGGAAGGCTTTGGCTTCTTCGCGGTTGGTGGCGAACTCTGCGCGGTTACGCCATTGGGTGTCGAGGGTGTAGGCCAGCGAGACTTTTTCCGGGTCGCGGCTGTTCCAGCCGTCTTCGGCCAAGCGTACCTTTTCAATGGCCGATTCACGGCTGAAGGGGGGAAGTGGCGGGCGAGTCTGAGCGTTGGACATGGCAAGGCCTCCAGGCAGGTTGGATAAAACGGTAAGTGGAGCGTTCGTGAAGCTCAGGTCGCTACGGCGAGCAGGCCTGTTTCAGCAACAGCTGCGCAACATCCCTTGCGCTGTCGGCGGCGCTGTAATCACCCATGACGCGAGCCGTGGTGATCGCGCCTTCCACCAGGATCAGCAGCTGTCTGGCCAGCGCTGACGGTTGCTCGATGTTCAGTTGTTCGGTCAGCTCGAGTGCGTAATCGAGCAGCTTCTGTTTGTGCAGTTTGGCGATCAGGCGAATCGGGTCATTCGCATCGCCCACTTCGCCTGCGGTGTTGATAAAGGCGCAGCCGTGAAACCCCTCGGATTCGAACCAGCCCTTGAGCACCGTGAACATGTTGAGAATGCGATCCTCGGGAGTTTCGGCCTTGTCGGATTCGGTCCTGAACCAGTGCATCCAGCGCACGTCCCGGGCGTTGAGCGCGGCGGCGGCCACGTCGTCCTTGGTGGCGAAGTAACGGTAGATGCTTTTCCTGGCCACGCCCGAGGTCTTCACCAGAAGGTCCATGCCTGTGGCATGAATGCCGTTCCGGTAGATCAACTGCTCGGCGGTCGCGAGGATTTTTTCTCGTGTGTCGGTCATTGGTGTGTTCATGGGATTCAAGGTAGAACGATCGTTCTCCCTGGTCAAGCGGCTGTTGAAAAGTTTTTGTTCCGTTGGCCGGGTGATGCCGGTCCTCGATGAAGGTTGCCGACAGGGCCGAACTTGCGCGGCGAATTTCGATCAGTTCCTGTGGGCCATGATTTCGTTGGCCTTCATGACTGAAAAGGAGTGACCTGCGTTTTGTCGAACTTCAAATCCGTCCTGCTGCTGTGTCTGATGCTCTGTGCAGGCACGTTCAACGTTCAGGCCGCCGATGCACCCGCTGCGAGCACCGCTCAGTCCAGCGCCCCGGCCGATCCCGCACCCGCCGCCGAACCTGCCAAGCCGGAAATCCTGGTCAAGGGTGGCTTGCTCGGCGTCATCAGTAACAGCATCGACAGCGTGCAGGACAAGCTGGATCTGGATGGCCACCTGCTCGACTCCTGGCGCCTGCGCGCCGACCGTGCCGCCGATGAGCTGGATGCGCTGGTCAACAAGCCGTCGTCTCGCTCGCCCTGGGCCATCGTTGGGGACTTCCTGATCCTCTCGGCGGTGTGGATTGGCGCGTTTGTGCTGCTGAACCGGGTTGGCAAGTTCGTCGCCAATCGCGTGTCGCGGCATCGGCTGCTGAACAGGCGCGAGCGAGTGCAGGGCGTTTTGGGCTATGTGTTGCCGTTCACGATTGCGGCAGTTATCTGCCTGCCGCTGACGCTCTATGTCAGCCATTTCATGCCGCTGTCGATTGGTCGGGCACTGGCGCTGTGCCTGGCGTACTCGACCAGCAGCGGCATTTTTTCGACCTCCGTGCTGATGTCGGTGATCGTGCTGTTCAACTCGGGGCACAAGCGCCCGGCGGTTCGCATCATTCGTCAATACGCGCCGCATCCGCTGTTCATCATCGGCTTCTTCGCGGCCTTGAGCGATGCGCTGACCAGTCCGCAGATTGCCCGGCAACTGGGCGGCAACGTGACCACCAGCGTCGCAGCGTTCACCGGGCTGATGGCGTCGGTCATGTTCTGCATCGTGGTGATCCGCATGCGACGCCCGGTGGCGCACCTGATCCGCAATCGCCCATTAAGCGCGCGCCTGTCGCGCCCGGCGTTGCAGCAGACGCTGAAGATCTTTTCAAGCCTGTGGCACCTGCCGATTCTGCTGATGATTCTGGTCTCGGCGGTCAACCTGATCGGCGCCGGCGAGGACAGCCAGGAAGCCCTGCGCTGCGCCGTGCTGACCACCATTCTGCTGATCGGCACGGTGTTCCTCAGCACGCTGTTTCAGCACATGTTCAAACCGGCCGAAGCGCGCAGCTCACGTGTGTACAAGGAGCGTTTGCTGAGCCTGCTGCATGCCGTGCTGCGTATCGCTTTGGCAGTAGGATTTATCGAGTTGCTGGGCAGGATCTGGGGCTTTTCACTGTTCGAATTCGCCCAGCGCAATGCGCTCGGCAAGGTCATCAGTGACTCGCTGAGCAGCATCGGCCTGATCTTCCTGGTGACCTGGTTGCTCTGGGTGGTGATGGACACGGCGATTCAGGAGGCCCTCAAACCGCCGAGCAGCAATCGGTCGTCGCGTCAGCCCAGCACGCGGGTGAAGACCATCCTGCCGCTGCTGCGCAACGCGATCAAAATCATCCTGGTGGTGATCTGCACGATCACGACGATGGCGAACCTTGGGATCAACGTCGCGCCTCTGTTGGCCGGTGCCGGGGTGGTCGGTCTGGCCATCGGTTTCGGTTCGCAGCAACTGGTGCAGGACGTGATTACCGGGCTGTTCATCATCATCGAGGACACCATTTCCATCGGCGACTGGGTGGTGCTGGATTCCGGCCATGCGGGCACTGTGGAAAGCCTGACCATCCGCACCCTGCGCCTGCGTGACGGCAAGGGTTTCGTGCATTCGGTGCCGTTTGGTCAGATCAAGGCGGTCACCAATCAGTCGCGTCAGTTCGCCTACGCGTTCTTCTCGTTCCAGTTCACCTACGACTCGGATGTGGACTCGGCGACCTCGCTGATTCGCGAAGCGGGCCAGGCGATCTCCGACGACTTCCTGCTGGCGAGCAAGCTGCAGGGGCCGCTGGAAGTGTTCGGGCTCGACCGTATGGACATGAATGGCATCGTGATCACGGCGCAATTCCGCACTTCGTCGGGCGGGCAGTACGCGGTCAGTCGTGCGTTCAACGATAAACTCAAGCGTCTTGTGGATAAGTCCACGGACGTGCGTTTCGCGCAAACTTATCCACAACTGGTGATGAGCCCGCACAACGGGCAGTTCTCGCAGATGGAGGATGGCGAAGAGCAACAGGCGTTGCCGGGCAAGGCGACGGTGGTGAACAAGGACGGGTCTGAGACCCAGGTTTAAGGCTGCGCGAAGGCCGATGTTTGCCGACATATTGCTGCTTTGTAGGAGCGGGGGGGGCCGGGGTGGGCGGGGTTGTGTGGGGGGGAGAGGTGGGGAGATGATAAAAAAACGCGGCGGGGGGGGGAAGAACAAATAAAAGAATCAT
>CAURWS010000460.1:0-4219 GCA_963528485.1 uncultured Pseudomonas sp.
CACCCCCCCCCCCGGGGGGGCCCCCCCCGCTCCTACAGGTCGTGCGGCCCGCTGTTACAGGTTCTCATACCGATTCATATCCAGCACCCCTGCCTCCTGCGGTTCGGTCTCCTGGATGTAGCGGTCCAGATCATGGAAGTACGTCCAGAACAGCGGATGACTGCGGCGCACGCCCCAACGCTCGACGATTTTCTCGAAGGCTTCTTTGTGATCGTGGGCCTTCTCCATCGCATCGACGAACGCGCTCACTTCATTGGCCGGGATGTTGAAGATGAAATTCGGGTAGCTGGTCAGCACGCCCGGATAGATCGTCAGGTTGTCCAGCCCCGGCTGGTAGCGGTAAGCCTCGCCCAGCAGAAACGCCACATTAGTATGGGCGCGGTTGCGCAACATGCTGTAGACGATGCGCTTGCCGGTGCCGTCCTGAATGCGCAGCATCGTCGCTTCGGGTAACTGATCGATAACCCGCAACCCCGCTGCCGGGCGTGCCACCAGACGGCTCAGGGACTGCTCGACATCGCTGAACACCGGACCAATCCCCGGCCGCGAGCAGTACGCTCCCGAGCAACGGTTGATCGGGTCCGGCGCAACATTGAGGGTGCCGGCGCGTTCGATCAACTTGCGCTCGAAATCGCGTTTGGGGTCCTTCTCGTCCAGCTTCATGCCGGTGGGCGTGTCGTCGTCGATGGCCTCATAGTCCAGCCACATTTTCACCTTGCCGCTGTTCTGGTACCAACTGCCGAGAATGTCGTCGCGCTTGTCGGCGGGCATCAGGCGCAGGAAATTGACCTCGGCGCCATTGCGAATCAGGTCGAAATAGAGACGCGTCTGCACCTGATGGGAAACATTACCGTACACGTCGAAATTCACCACCAACTGGTAATAGGTGCGCTCCAGCAGTGGATAGTCGAACAGCCAGACCGTGGTCGGCAGATCGCCGATCAGGCCCTTGTTGACGGTGGCGCTGTCGAAGTGGCGGAAGATGGTCATCAAGGCATTGTCATTGCCCGCCCACAGCGTCGCCCAACCCGGCGGCGGCATGTGCGCGTAGGCGTCGCTGCGCAGGTCTTCGTAGGCGTTGCGCTTGTTGCGGTAGTCAAGCCACAGGCTCAGCACGCTGCCCACGTCGTCGTTCTGCCCAGGCATCGCCAACAGCGGCGTGGCCTTGGCGCGGTAGGCCGCATCGGTGATGTAGCGGTCGTGGGCCGGTTCCTGGAACAGCGCCCAGAAGTGGTCGCGAATCACGTCGGTGGCGATCTGGCCGCGACACACCGGGCCGCGAATGAAGGTACGCACGAAGTATTCGGCGTTATCCAGCATGAACTGGTAACGCGCCACCGCCGGGATTTCCTTGAAGGTGTCGAACGGGTTGGCGCGACGCTGCGGGCCATAGCCCGGCAATTGCGTGGCATGCCAGTCGCCGCTGTAGAACAGCTGCTTGACCCGCGCCAGCTTCTGCGGGCCCATCGGGTAGGTGATGTGGGTCTTGTGCACGATGACGCCTTGCACCGGCATCAGGCGGTAATAGAAAGTGGTGCCGGGGTCGTCGTCAGGGCGGCGGGTGGCGATCAGGTCCACCGGCTGGCCGCTTGGCGTGCGCGAACGCACCCACTGGAAGAAATGCCCCGGCTCGCCACCGGTGAAATACACGTGAGCGAGGAACAGATGCTCGTACAGCCAGCGCGCAACCAACGCCTCGGTCGAGCCCGGGCGATTGAGCAGGCTTTCCCAGTCGTTGATCTGCGCCGCTTCGCTCGCACTTGGCTGCAGCGGGGTCTGCTCGACAGGCGCCCCGGCCGCCAGCCAGCTTTGCAGGGTCTTGTATTGCACGTCGGTGAGGCCGGTGACCGCCAGCGGCATGCCCTGCCGCGGATGCGACGCCGCATAGCCGTCGAACTCCTGCGGCAGCGGGCACATGTTCTCGCGATTGAGGCCCAGCATGATGTCGTCGGGCAGCTTGGCGTTGGGCACCAGCGGCGTACTGTGGCCGAACTCCAGCATCCTGGCCATCAGCACGGCCTGATTGCTCTGGCCGTCGAGTACCGAATAAAAGCCCTTCTTGCGCCAGGCCTCAGGCCCTTCGGCGTCGTAGAAAATCCGCGTCGGCGCAATCGCCTGGCTGCGTTCGCCCTGATACACCGGGACTTTCGACGCGCCGCGCAACACTCCTTCGCCACTGCCCAGGTTCAACTGGCAGGCCGCATCGTTACAGGCATGGCAGGCGACGCACTTCTCGGTGAAGATCGGCTGAATATCCCGACTATAGGAAATGGCCGGTTGAGGGAGGGATGACTGCACAAGGGGTGACTGCGCGAACGCTGCACCGCAAATCAAAAGAGCCAAGAGACTGGCGAGCACGCGACGCAACATGGAACGGAAGTCCTGAAAATTGAAAACCGGTGACGATTCTACCCGTGGCGAGCGGCCATCAACATGAACAGAATTCATCTAAATCGCTCGGCGGTTTAAAACCGTACAGGTTTGCTATTATTTCGCACCTTTCAGCGTCACCTTTTTTCGTTTTTCTTCGTCCGGGTAAGCCTATGTCAGATCGCAACGCGCGTCTTAAAGCACTTCATCACGCTCTCAAGGAACGCATCCTGATTCTCGATGGCGGCATGGGCACCATGATCCAGAGCTACCGGCTGGAGGAAGAAGACTACCGCGGCAAGCGTTTTGCCGACTGGCCAAGCGACGTCAAAGGCAACAACGACCTGCTGGTCCTGACCCGCCCGGACGTCATCGGCGCGATCGAGAAGGAATACCTGGACGCTGGCGCCGACATCCTCGAAACCAACACCTTCAACGCCACCCAGGTGTCCCAGGCCGACTACGGCATGGAAGCGCTGGTGTACGAGCTGAACGTCGAAGGCGCGCGGCTGGCCCGTAAGGTGGCCGACGCCAAAACCCTGGAAACCCCGGACAAGCCACGCTTCGTCGCCGGCGTGCTCGGCCCGACCAGCCGCACCTGCTCGCTGTCGCCCGATGTCAACAACCCCGGCTACCGCAACGTCACCTTCGATGAACTGGTGGAGAACTACACCGAGGCCACCAAAGGCCTGATCGAAGGCGGCGCCGACCTGATCCTCATCGAAACCATTTTCGACACCTTGAACGCCAAGGCGGCGATCTTCGCTGTGCAAGGCGTGTTCGATGAAATCGGCTTCGAACTGCCGATCATGATTTCCGGCACCATCACCGACGCCTCGGGCCGTACCCTGTCGGGCCAGACCACCGAAGCCTTCTGGAACTCGGTGCGTCACGCCAAGCCGATTTCCGTGGGCCTGAACTGCGCCCTCGGCGCCAGCGACCTGCGCCCGTACCTTGAAGAGCTGTCGAACAAGGCCGACACCCAGGTTTCCGCGCACCCTAATGCCGGCCTGCCCAACGAATTCGGCGAGTACGACGAAAGCCCCGACGAAATGGCCGCGGTGGTCGAAGAGTTCGCCCAGAGCGGCTTCCTCAACATCGTCGGCGGCTGCTGCGGCACCACCCCTGCGCACATCAAGGCCATCGCCAACGCGGTGTCCAAGTACGCGCCACGGGCCATCCCGGACATCCCCAAAGCCTGTCGCCTGTCGGGTCTTGAGCCGTTCACCATTGATCGCCAGTCGTTGTTCGTCAACGTCGGCGAGCGCACCAACATCACCGGTTCCGCCCGTTTCGCCCGCCTGATCCGTGAAGACAACTACACCGAAGCCCTGGAAGTCGCCCTGCAGCAGGTCGAAGCCGGCGCCCAGGTGATCGACATCAACATGGACGAAGGCATGCTGGACTCGAAGAAGGCCATGGTGACCTTCCTCAACCTGATCGCAGGCGAACCGGACATCTCCCGCGTGCCGATCATGATCGACTCCTCGAAGTGGGAAGTGATCGAAGCGGGTCTGAAGTGCATTCAGGGCAAGGGCATCGTCAACTCGATCAGCATGAAAGAAGGCGTCGAGCAGTTCATCCATCACGCCAGGCTGTGCAAGCGCTACGGCGCCGCCGTGGTGGTGATGGCCTTCGACGAAGCCGGTCAGGCCGACACCGAGGCGCGCAAGAAGGAAATCTGCAAGCGCTCCTACGACATTCTGGTCAACGAAGTGGGCTTCCCGCCGGAAGACATCATCTTTGACCCGAACATCTTTGCCATCGCCACCGGTATCGAAGAGCACAACAACTACGCAGTCGACTTCATCAACGCCTGCGCCTACATCCGCGACGAGCTGCCCTACGC
>CAURWS010000461.1:0-4212 GCA_963528485.1 uncultured Pseudomonas sp.
CACCCCCACTGGCCAGGCAATGCCCGTATCGCGTTGTCGTTCGTACTCAACTACGAGGAAGGCGGCGAGCGCAACATTCTGCACGGCGACAAGGAATCCGAAGCGTTCCTGTCCGAGATGGTCGCCGCCCAGCCGCTGCAAGGCCAGCGCAACATGAGCATGGAGTCGCTGTACGAGTACGGCAGCCGTGCCGGCGTGTGGCGCATCCTCAAGCTGTTCAAGCAGTTCGACATCCCGCTGACCATCTTTGCCGTGGCCATGGCCGCCCAGCGGCACCCGGACGTGATCCGTGCGATGGTCGAGGCCGGTCACGAGATCTGCAGCCACGGCTACCGCTGGATCGACTACCAGAACATGGACGAGGCCCAGGAACGCGAGCACATGCTCGAAGCGATCCGCATCCTCACCGAACTCACCGGCGAACGCCCGCTGGGCTGGTACACCGGTCGCACCGGCCCCAACACCCGTCGCCTGGTGATGGAAGAAGGTGGCTTTCTGTACGACTGCGACACCTACGACGACGACCTGCCCTACTGGGAGCCGAACAACCGCACCGGCAAGCCGCATCTGGTAATTCCGTACACCCTGGACACCAACGACATGCGCTTCACCCAAGTGCAGGGTTTCAACAAGGGCGACGACTTTTTCGACTACCTGAAAGACGCCTTCGACGTGCTCTACGCCGAAGGGGCCGAGGCGCCGAAAATGCTCTCCATCGGCCTGCACTGCCGCCTGATCGGTCGCCCTGCGCGCCTGGCTTCGCTGCAGCGTTTCCTTGAATACGTCAAAGGTCACGAACAGGTGTGGTTCGCCCGCCGCGTCGAGATCGCTCGCCACTGGCACGACGTGCACCCTTTCCAGCCCCACTCTGAGAAGGGAACCGCCCAATGAGCCGTTTCCAGACCCTGACCCCCTCCTCTCTCAATCGCGAAGACTTCGTCAAAGCCTTCGCCGATATCTACGAGCATTCGCCCTGGGTCGCTGAAAAAGCCTATGACCTCGGTGATCTGCACAGCCTCGACGACATCGAGACCCTGCATGCCCGTATGAGCGACATCCTGTTGAGCGCCGACCACGCCACGCAACTGGCGCTGATCAACGCTCACCCGGATCTTGCCGGCAAAGCTGCCGTGCAAGGCCAACTGACCGAAGCCAGCACCAATGAACAGGCTGGCGCCGGTATCCACCAGTGCACGGCTGAAGAATTTGCACGCTTCACCGAGCTGAACGACGCCTACAAGGCCAAGTTCGCGTTCCCCTTCATCATGGCGGTAAAAGGCAGCAACCGGCATCAGATTCTCGCGGCCTTCGAAACGCGCATTCACCATTCGGCCCAAACCGAATTCGCCTGCGCCCTGGCCGAGATCAACAAGATCGCGATGTTCCGATTGCAAACCCTTTGAGCCCTGACCATCCCCACGCCCATTACCAAAGGCAGACAAAAAGAATGAAAGCTTACGCCGTACCCTTCGAGAAATTCGTCAACCTGGCCGACGCCCGTCTGGGCACCAAAATCCTGTCCGTGACCGACGACTGGTTCGCCGACGCCAACCGCCTGTTCCAGCCCACCCCTGCGGTGTGGAAGGAAGGCGTGTTCGACGACAACGGCAAATGGATGGACGGCTGGGAATCGCGCCGCAAGCGTTTCGAAGGTTATGACAGCGCGGTGATCCGCCTGGGCGTAGCAGGTTCCATCAAGGGCGTGGACATCGACACCTCGTTCTTCACCGGCAATTACCCGCCGTCTGCCTCGCTGGAAGCCTGCTTCCTGGCCTCGGGCGAGCCGGACGAAAACACGGTTTGGACTGAAGTGCTGCCGGCTGTCGAGCTCAAAGGCGACAGCCACCACTACCACGAGATCAGCGACGCCAAGGCCTACAGCCACCTGCGCTTCAACATCTACCCGGACGGCGGCGTGGCGCGTCTGCGCGTGTATGGCGTGCCGCACCGCGACTGGTCGGCGGTTGGCGACAACGAGCAGGTGGACCTCGCTGCAGCCCTGAACGGCGGTCGCGCTCTGGCCTGCTCCGACGAGCACTTCGGCCGCATGAGCAACATCCTCAACCCGGGCCGTGGCATCAACATGGGCGATGGCTGGGAAACCGCCCGTCGTCGCACCCCTGGCAACGACTGGGTGATCGTCGCGCTGGGCCATGCCGGTGAAGTCGAGCAGATCGTCGTCGACACCCTGCACTTCAAGGGCAACTACCCGGACAGCTGCTCGATCCAGGGCGCGTTCGTCAAAGGCGGCACCGACAGCCAGATCGAAACCCAGAGCCTGTTCTGGCGTGAACTACTGCCAAGCCAGAAGCTGGAAATGCACGCTGAACACACCTTCGTCGAGCAGATCAAGGCGCTGGGCCCGATCACCCACATCCGCCTGAACGTGTTCCCGGATGGTGGTGTGAGCCGCTTGCGCGTGTTGGGCAAGGTGGCCAAGTAACACAGATGTGACTGGCTACTGATGAAAACTGTGGGAGCCGGCTCGCTGGCGACGGCGGCGTGTCATTCAACACATGAGGGCCTGACAGGACGCATTCGCCAGCAAGCCGGCTCCCACAGGTACTGTGTCGGACCATGGATTCGTCATCGGCACCGACGCACATTTATCTAGAACTTGAGAACAGAAGAACCCGCATGCGCAAACTGATTATCGAGCCGTTGACCAAAGAAGCCTTCGCCCCTTTCGGTGATGTCATCGAAACCGATGGCAGCGATCATTTCATGATCAACAACGGCTCGACCATGCGCTTTCACAAGCTGGCGACCGTTGAAACGGCCACGCCGGACGATAACGCGATCATCAGCATCTTCCGCGCCGACGCGCAGGACATGCCGCTGACCGTGAGCATGCTGGAGCGCCATCCGCTGGGCAGCCAGGCTTTCATTCCGCTGCTCGGCAACCCTTTTCTGGTCGTGGTCGCGCCATTTGGCGATGTACCTGAATCAGAGTTGACCCGCGCCTTCATCACCAATGGCAGGCAGGGTGTTAATTACCATCGCGGCGTCTGGCACCACCCGGTGCTGACGATCGAAAAGCGGGATGACTTCCTGGTGGTTGATCGCAGTGGCAGTGGCAATAACTGCGATGAGCATTTCTTCGAAGAGAGTCAGATGATGATTCTCGATCCCCACTAATAAGAAGGGCCTAAGCGTCCGCCAGTGACGACAGGCAAACGGTAAAGACTGTGGCTGCACATCTGATGGAATGGCTGAATCTGGGCGTGCGCTGGATTCACATGATCGTCGGGATCGCCTGGATCGGCGCATCCTTTTACTTCGTCTGGCTGGAGAACAACCTCAACCGCGCCAACCCTCGTGACGGCCTGTCCGGTGACTTGTGGGCGATCCACGGCGGCGGTATCTACCACCTGGAGAAATACAAGCTGGCCCCACCGACCATGCCGGACAACCTGCACTGGTTCAAATGGGAAGCCTACTGGACCTGGATGTCGGGCATCGTGCTGCTGTGCATCGTGTTCTACTCCAACCCCACCCTTTACCTGCTGGCCCCCGGCAGCACCCTGAGCGGCGGCGAAGGCATCGCCATCGGTGTCGGCGCGTTGATCGCCAGCTGGTTCATCTACGACCTGCTCTGCGACTCGCCTCTGGGCAAGCGCCCTGGCCTGTTGGGTCTGGTGCTGTTCGTGCTGGTAATCGGCGCCTGCTATGGCTTCAGCCAGGTGTTCAGCGGTCGTGGTGCGTACCTGCACACCGGCGCGATCATCGGCACCATCATGGTCGGCAACGTGTTCCGCATCATCATGCCGGCCCAGCGCGCACTGGTGGCGGCCATCGCCGAGAATCGCACGCCGGACCCGACCCTGCCCGCCAAAGGCCTGCTGCGTTCGCGTCACAACAACTACTTCACCTTGCCCGTGCTGTTCATCATGATCAGCAACCACTTTCCGAGCACCTACGGCAGCCAATACAACTGGCTGATCCTCGCCGGGATCGCAGTGTGTGCGGTGCTGGTGCGCCACTACTTCAACACCCGTCACAACAGCCACAAGTTCGCCTGGGCCCTGCCGGTCGGCGCACTGGGCATGATCTGCCTGGCGTACGTGACAGGCCCTGCGCAAATGCCTCGCGGCCCGGAAGTGGCGAAGATCGAGTACCAGCCACTGCCGGCCACGGCCATTGGCGGTCATCGTGCCGACGAGCCCAAGCCTGAAGTGGCGCCAGCGCCTGCTGCTGCAGCCGCGCCTGTCC
>CAURWS010000462.1:0-4191 GCA_963528485.1 uncultured Pseudomonas sp.
GTCCAGCCGGGCGTAATTCTTCAACATCAGCCACAGCCGTTCATGCAGCGGCTTGTCGAAGCCGTACTGGTGTTCGATTTCCTTGATCAGCTTGGGGTCCAGGCCGCGACTGGCGCGGGACTGGCCGGCGTTCATGGTCTCGGTATGGCCAGCGCCGATGGTGCCGCCGGCCACGCCTTGCAGCTTGGCGATGGCCTGTTCCACCGGGCCGCCGGGCGCTGCCTGCACGATGAAGAAGTTCACCAGCAGAATGGCGAACAACGTCGGGATGATCAGCAGCAGACGCCGCATCAGGTAACCGAACATTACTTCACCTCCCAGGGAAGGGCCGAGTCACCCCGTTGTTGGGCGAACTGCTCGGTTGTCAACGCTTGCGGGCTCAACTCCCACCAGGTGTCAATGGCTTCGCTGTTGCTGGCCTGCACCTTGGGAATACCGAAACGGTTCCACCACACCGTGGAGGAGCCTGGGGGGTAGTAGTTGGGAATCCAGTAGAAGCCCCACTGCAGCACGCGGTCCAGCGCGTGGGCGTAGTCGATCATGGCCGGTTTGCTGTCGGCCTTGGCCAGCCCGTTGATGAGCGTGTCTACGGCCGGATCGCGCAGCACCATATAGTTGCTGGAGCCGGAGTCCCTGGCCACCCTGGAACCGAAGTTGTTGTACAGCTCCATGCCCGGCGAGGTCGAGACGCCATAGCCTGTCACGATCATGTCGTAATCCCGCGCCATCACCCGGTTCAGGTACTGGGCCGAGTCGATGCGGCGAATCTCGAAATCGATGCCAATCTGCGCCAGGTTGCGTTTGTAGGGCAACAGAATCTTCTCGAAGCCGCTCTGGCCATTGAGGAAGGTAAAACTCAGCGGCTCACCCGCGGCATTGACCAGCTTGTCGCCCTTGGGCATCCAGCCGGCTTCCTCAAGCAGAGCCAGGGCTTGCAGCTGTTTGTCGCGGATAAATCCGGTGCCATCGGTCTTGGGCGTCTGGAACACAGTGGTGAAGACTTCTGGCGGGACCTGGCCACGCAGCGGTTCGAGGATCTTCAGCTCTGACTCGGTCGGCAGCTGGGTGGCCGCCAGTTCGCTATTAGAGAAGTAGCTGTTCTGACGCACATAAACGTTGCGCATCATCTGCTTGTTGGTCCATTCGAAGTCCCAGAGCATGGCCAGCGCCTGACGCACACGGCGGTCCTGGAATTTCGGCCGGTCGAGGTTGAACACGAAACCCTGGGAGCTCTGCACGGCCCCCGGCGCCAGATGGGCGCGCTGCAGGCGGCCTTCGCTCAACGCCGGGCTTTCATAACGGACGGCGTAGCCGGTGGCGGAATACTCGCGGTTGTAATCGTAACCGCCGCCGAGCAGCACTTGGCGGGCCACGTCGGTGTCGCCGAAGTACTCGACGCTGAAATGATCGAAATTGTACAGGCCGCGATTGACCGGCAGATCCTTGGCCCACCAGTTCGGGTCGCGCTCGAAGGTGATGCTGCGGCCGGGGTCGACCTTGCCGATGCGATACGGTCCGCTGCCGGGCGGGATATCGAAACCGCCACCGTTGGCGAAGTCCTTGTCCTTCCAGTAATGCTCGGGAAAAACCGGCAGGGAGGCCAGATCAAGGGGCAGGGTGCGGCTTTCGTTGCTCTTGAAGTCAAAGCGGACGGTGGTCGGCGATTCGACCTCAACGCCCTGAACGTCGCCGAATTCGGTGCGATACGACAGGCTGCCCTGGGTCATCAGCAGGTTATAGGTGAAGCGCACGTCGTCAGCGGTGATGGGCGTGCCGTCGGAGAATTTTGCCTTGGGGTTGAGAAAGAAGCGCAGCGACATGCCGTCAGGGGCGCGCTCCATTTTCTCGGCGATCAGGCCATAGACGGTGTAGGGCTCGTCCAGGGACTTGAATGCCAGCGGCGAGTAGAGCAGGCCATTGACCTGAGACACGCCGGTGCCTTTGTCGATGTACGGCATGATGTGGTCGAACTGACCGATTTCCTGCGCCGAGCGGCGCATGCTGCCGCCTTTTGGGGCGTGCGGATTGACGAAGTCGAAATGCTGGAAGTCCGCCGGGTAGCGCGGGGCTTCGCCGTAGACGGTCAGTGCATGTTGTGGAGCAGCGGACAGGGATTGAAAACCCGTAACCAGGATCAGTGTTGCAGCCATCAGCGATGAAAAAACAAAACGCATTACACAAATCCTGACTGACGTTGATGAGCAACATCAGGGTTGAAGGTCATGAGCGGGCGATTGCTGCCTACCCCGTGGATTTATCCGGTTGTTCTTGTTCGTTACCTCCGGTGGCAAGGTACCGGAATACCGAGATCTTTGTAACCGCACACTGTCTGTGGTCGTTAACTTGCAGCCTGCGTCCGCAAGTTCTGTAAGGCATTGCCTACGATCCATCTGTGTAGCGCCCCAAACCGAAGCAATTTCTCGGCCGGAATCGATACAGCAGTGGTTTGCGGCGCACTAAATAGAAACGGCCCGCTTTTCAGGGCGGGCCGTTGCTGACAATCGTTGCGCAGGATCAGTCCTGGCGGCTGGTCACTTCCAGCAGGTGATAACCGAACTGGGTTTTCACCGGGCCTTGCACCACGTTGATCGGTGCGCTGAACACCACGGTGTCGAATTCCTTGACCATCTGACCAGGGCCGAACGAACCCAGGTCACCGCCTTGACGGCTTGAAGGGCAGCTGGAGTTGGCCTTGGCGACTTCGGCGAAATCAGCGCCGCCTTCGATCTGGGCTTTGAGTTCGTTGCACTTTTCTTCGCTGGAAACAAGGATGTGACGGGCAGTGGCTTTAGCCATGGGAAGGTACTCCTGTGGAAAAAAAGGAAAGAGCCTACCGGATTAAGGGAGGGTTTTCCCGAGAAAGTTCCAGTTCACCCACCAAGCGTCGCGATTGCTGCTGCAACGACTATAGTCCCTTGCTCATCAGCAAGGCGGCGTGTTCCACATACAACTGGACCGGATCGATGCCGTTACGCACCAGCCCCGCTGTCTGGTTGATGGTGTCGGCGTGATCCATCGGGTAGTCGGAGCGGATGACCTTGCCCAAGTGCGAGCTGTAACGCCCGACAAGGCCATCGTTGTCAGCGGCTTCGCGCTCGAACAGCAACGCGTAGCTGCGCAAGGCCAAATGAAGCGGGTCCAGGGCGTTTTGCCCCTCGCTCAGCAAAGAGTCCTTGATGCAGCCACTCCAGGAGTAATAGTGCACACCGTTCACGCGCTCTTCGCCTTCGCCACCCCATTGCTGTGGCAGGCCTTGAGGGTAGGCGCGGTTGAATTGCGCGACGCCTTCGGTGGTGAGGGCGTCAAGTGCGCGAAGTGGGTCCTGAGGCAAGCCCGGATTCCCGCTGAGCAGCGAAAGGAAATAACCGAAGTTGGCCACCACTCGCGCAGCGTGCTGTTCAGGTATCTCGCCAGGCACGAATGCGCGACGCACCTTGTCTGCCACTTCCGAACCGTGGTTCGGACCGCTGACGGAGGTGACTGAGGCGACTCGATCCGGACGCACAGCCGCGGCGTATCGACAGGTCAACGCACCCTGGCTGTGACCGATCATATTGACCTTCAGGTAACCGGTGCGCTTGAGAAAACGTTCGATCTGCTCAAGCAACTGCTCGCCGCGAGTCTCGTTGTCGTGGATACCCGACAATGTCGGAATGTGTACGCGACATCCCGCTTCCTCCAAGGCTTGGCTGATGCCGTAAAACATCGGAAAGGTGGCGATGCGATCGAATCCGAACAGGCCGTGAACCAGCAGGATCGGGTATTTGGTGGTGATGCGTGGGTCATCCATGGTGGCGCTCTCCCGTGACTGAGGCGAGCGAGATTAATCACTTCGAAAAGAAGTCGTGGGCGATAGATGCGAGATGTCAGCAAAACACTTTAATAGGAAGGGGTGAAGCGTAAGGCTCGGTCTAGAGGGTGTTGAGTCTTGGTCTGCCCCAGGAATGTGACGCGTCCGAAGGAGGCTGACAGCGCGTCCTACAACCCTCGTCCAGAAATTGAGGCCTACCTGCTGCTCGCGGTGACAGGCTTCAAGGAAGCAGGCCTCAGGCGCTGAGCCTGCTTCCTATGTGCAGACATTACCGGTAGCGAAGTTTGTCCACGGCCTCACGCAGCAGGCGCTCGGTGCCGTCCCAGCCCAGGCAGCCGTCGGTGATCGACACGCCGTAGCGCAGGGATTCGCTCAGGGGT
>CAURWS010000463.1:0-4188 GCA_963528485.1 uncultured Pseudomonas sp.
GCTCTGGATGCGGTGGCGGGCGGTACGGGCGGCGCGCTGGGGCGTGGCGGCATGCAGACCAAGCTGCGCGCAGCGCGTCTGGCGGCTCGTTCGGGGGCGCACACGATCATTGTCGGTGGCCGCATCGAGCGCGTGTTGGCACGCCTCAAGGCGGGTGAGCGGCTGGGTACGTTGCTGTCGCCTGAGCGTGGCATGCTCGCTGCTCGTAAGCAATGGCTGGCGGGGCACCTGCAAACTCGCGGCACGCTGGTGCTGGACGACGGTGCGGTCAAGGCGCTGGCGCAAAGCAACAAGAGCCTGTTGCCGGTCGGCGTGAAGGTTGTCCAAGGCAGCTTCCGCCGTGGCGAGATGGTGGTCTGTGTGGCGCCTGATGGCCGCGAGATCGCTCGGGGGCTGAGCAACTACAGCGCCTTGGAAGCCCAGAAAATCATTGGCCAGTCGTCCGACGCCATCGTCAAAGAGTTGGGCTACATGGCTGAACCTGAATTGATCCACCGCGATAACCTGATTCTGGTGTGAATCGGGGCGCGTATAAAAGGAAATCGCCATGCGGGTTGTGAAAGGATTGTTGGGTGCGTTGCTGATGGTGCCTTTGCTGGCGTCAGCGGAAGAGATTGGTCAGGTGTCGACGGTGTTCAAATTTGTCGGCCCCAATGACCGGATCGTGGTCGAGGCCTTCGATGATCCCAAGGTCGACGGCGTGACGTGTTACCTGTCCCGCGCAAAGACGGGCGGGCTGAAGGGCGGGCTGGGGCTGGCGGAAGATCGCGCAGAGGCGTCGATTGCCTGTCGGCAGGTGGGGCCGATTCACTTCAAGGGTGAGTTGAAGGATGGCGACGAGGTGTTCAAGGAGCGCACCTCGCTGGTGTTCAAGACCATGCAGGTGGTGCGCTTTCTCGACAAGAAGCGCAATACGCTGGTGTACCTGGTGTATAGCGATCGTGTGATTGAAGGCAGTCCGCAAAACGCGGTGACAGCGATTCCGATCCTGCCGTGGGCGCCAGCGCCTGCGCCTTGATGGGTGTCGTGGTCGTAAATTCCAAGCAATAAAAAACCGACCCTGAGGTCGGTTTTTTAATAAGCGGTCGCTTAGGCTGCAGCTTGGTTCAGAGCCTTGACGTGACCGTTCAGGCGGCTCTTATGGCGAGCAGCTTTGTTCTTGTGGATGATGCCTTTATCGGCCATACGGTCGATAACTGGCACAGCCAGAACATAAGCAGCTTGCGCTTTGGCAGCGTCTTTGGCGTCGATGGCTTTAACTACATTCTTGATGTAGGTACGAACCATGGAACGCAGGCTGGCGTTGTGGCTGCGACGCTTCTCAGCCTGTTTTGCACGTTTTTTGGCGGAAGGTGAGTTGGCCACCGTCGAGCTCCTCGAAAGACTTGGGAATTAGCTAACAAAATAGGCCGCGAATCATGCCGATGACTTGAAGCCTTGTCAAGGGCAGTTGATGCGTTCCGCTGAGTGGTCGCTGTGTGATGCCGAGGATATTTCTTTCCGGCGCACGACCTGTAAACTCGCGGGTTTTGGCTCAGTGCTGTTTTGCGGCGCGGAGTATCGCATAAATGGAACGCGCTTTGGCGCTTCCTTTGGTCGGGCGCACAACCTTTAGATGAATCTACTCAAATCGCTTGCCGCCGTCAGCTCTATCACAATGCTTTCGCGGGTTCTGGGTTTTATCCGCGACACCATCATCGCCCGGGCTTTCGGGGCTGGAATGGCAACGGATGCCTTCTTTATCGCTTTCAAGCTGCCCAACCTGCTGCGCCGGATTTTCGCCGAAGGGGCGTTCTCCCAGGCGTTCGTGCCGATCCTGGCGGAATATAAAAGCCAGCAAGGCGAGGAGGCGACCCGTACCTTTGTCGCTTATGTCACCGGTTTGCTGACCCTTGCGCTGGCGCTGGTCACTGTTCTGGGCATTATTTTCGCGCCCTGGGTCATCTGGGCGACGGCGCCGGGTTTTGCTGACACGCCGGAAAAATTCCAGCTGACGTCCGATCTGCTGCGCGTGACCTTTCCTTATATATTGCTGATCTCGCTGTCATCGCTGGCGGGCGCGATCCTCAATACCTGGAATCGCTTTTCGGTGCCGGCCTTCGTGCCGACGCTACTAAATCTGGCGATGATCTTTTTCGCGCTGTTCCTCACCCCGTACTTTCATCCGCCGGTCATGGCCTTGGGCTGGGCGGTGCTGGCGGGCGGGCTGTTGCAGCTTTTGTATCAGCTGCCGCACCTCAAGAAAATCGGCATGCTGGTGCTGCCGCGCCTGAACCTCAAGGACACCGGCGTCTGGAGAGTGATGAAGCAGATGCTGCCGGCCATGCTCGGCGTGTCGGTCAGTCAGATTTCCCTGATCATCAACACCATCTTTGCGTCGTTTCTGGTGGCGGGCTCCGTGTCCTGGATGTATTACGCCGACCGTTTGATGGAACTGCCTTCAGGCGTGCTGGGCGTGGCACTGGGGACGATTCTGTTGCCGATTCTCTCCAAAACCTACGCCAGCAAGGACCGTCAGGAGTACTCGCGGATTCTCGATTGGGGGCTGCGCTTGTGCTTCGTGCTGGTGCTGCCTTGCATGCTGGCGTTGGGTTTGCTGGCTGAGCCGCTGACCGTTTCGCTATTCCAGTACGGCAAGTTCGATGGTGAGGACGCCGCCATGACCCAGCGCGCGCTCATCGGTTATGCAGTCGGGCTCTTGGGCATCATCGTGATCAAGGTGCTGGCCCCCGGCTTTTATGCGCAACAAAATATTCGCACACCGGTGAAAATCGCGATCTTCACCCTCATAGTGACTCAACTGTTCAACGTGATTTTCGTCTATGTCGTGCATCTGGCCCATGCCGGTCTTGCGCTGGCGATCAGCATGGGCGCCTGCCTGAACGCGCTTCTATTGTTCTGGCAGCTGCGCAAGCAGGACCTGTATCAGCCGCAAGCGGGCTGGCCGGTGTTCCTGATCAAGCTGCTCGTGGCGGTGACGGTGATGTCAGCAGTACTGCTGGGCCTGATGCATGTGATGCCAGCCTGGTCCGATGGGCAGATGCTGGAGCGGTTCATTCGTCTGGGCGGGTTGGTCGCCGCAGGTGTCGTGTCATATTTCGGCATGTTGCTGCTGCTGGGTTTTCGCCTGAACGATTTCGCCCGCAAGGCGATCATGTAGGATCAATCGTCGGTTTTTGCCGGTTAACACCGATTGTTGCGGTTTGCCTGGATGTGTCGCCTGTCGTTGACGGCGGTGTGTGGTTATAATCGGCCACTTTATGAGCAAGAAGCGCGTTATGCAGCTGGTTCGAGGCCTTCACAACCTGCGCCCCCAGCATCGGGGCTGCGTCGCCACCATTGGCAATTTCGACGGTGTTCACCGTGGTCACCAGGCTATCCTGGCGCGACTGCGCGAGCGCGCCATGGAATTGGGCCTGCCCAGCTGCGTGGTGATTTTCGAGCCGCAGCCGCGCGAGTTCTTTGCCCCTGAAACCGCTCCGGCGCGTCTGGCACGCTTGCGTGACAAGCTCGACCTGCTGGCCGCCGAGGGTGTCGATCTGGTGCTCTGTCTGGCCTTCAACCAGCGCCTGAGCAAGCTGAGCGCCGCCGAGTTCGTCGACACCGTATTGATCGACGGCCTGGGCGTGAAACACCTTGAGGTCGGTGACGACTTCCGCTTCGGTTGCGACCGCATCGGCGATTTCGACTTCCTGCAAAAGGTCGGCGCCGACAAGGGCTTTACCGTAGAAGCCGCGCAAACCGTGGAAATCGACGGCGTTCGCGTCAGCAGCACCAAGGTGCGCAACGCCTTGGCTGCCGGCGACTTCACCTTGGCCGAACATCTGCTGGGGCGGCCGTTCGAAATCACCGGTCGCGTGCTCCACGGGCAAAAGCTTGCGCGCCAGTTGGGTACGCCCACGGCCAACGTGCAGCTCAAGCGTCGTCGCGTGCCCTTGACCGGTGTGTATCTGGTCAGTGCAAAAATCGACGGCAAGGTCTGGCCGGGTGTCGCCAACATTGGCGTGCGGCCGACCGTGGCGGGGGATGGACGCCCTCACCTTGAAATACATCTTCTGGATTTTGCCGGTGATATCTATGGCCGGCGTCTGACGGTGGTTTTCCACCAAAAGCTGCGTGATGAGCAGCGTTTCGCCTCACTTGAGGCGCTTAAGACGGCGATCGATGCGGATGTCGCTGCCGCCCGTG
>CAURWS010000464.1:0-4186 GCA_963528485.1 uncultured Pseudomonas sp.
CGGTTCGGCCCGGCCCGCGCCAACATCGTCTTTGGCTGGATCTTCGCCGGTCATCAACTGGGCGCCGCGTTTGCCGCCTTCGGCGCCGGATGGACACGCACGCACTTTGCCAGTTACCTGCCGGCGTTCTTCATCTCCGGCCTGCTCTGCGCGATTGCCGCGTTGATCGCGTTGTCCATCGTCCCGATGCTCAAGTCAGCCCAGCCTCAGACCCATTGACGGGCCATCAGCCAGATCGCGTAACCGATCGCCATCAGCCCCCAGGCCAACAGGGGGTGGAACACCACCCGCCAGGCCAGCGCCCGTGGGTCGAAACCGACGCCATGGACGAAGCCGCCGGCCACGCCCCACATGATCAGCATCAGCAGATTGTGGGAATAGTGGCCGTTGGCGTCGAGCATCGACGCCGGATGAACCAATAGCACCAGGCTCAGGGGCACTGCCATCAGCAGGGACAGAACCCTGCCGAAGGTGTGCCTGAACGGCGCGTTCAGCGCCTCAGCCGTCACGGCCGTTCTCCGCGGCGTTGGCGTCGGACGACTCCAGCCATAGGGCGTTGATGATGCCGAAGCTGCAAGCCAGCAATACGCCAAGTATCCAGGCGAAATACCACATGTTGTTCTCCTCGATGAAATCCGGGCTCAGTACAGGCCGTGGGGATTGTGGTCAATGTGCGCGGTGGTGACCTTGCCCCACATCTTGGCGTAGCACCATAGCGTGTAGCAGAGGACGAACGGCACGAAGATAGCCGCCGCGATGGTCATGATGATCAGGGTCTTGTGGCTGGACACCGCGTCCCACACGGTCAGGCTCGACGCCGGGTCAAGGCTGGACGGCATGACGAACGGGAACAGGGCAAAACCTGCGGTGCAAAGCGCGCCGACGATGGCCAGGCTGCTACCCAGAAACGCCATACGGCCCTGGCCTGCGCTGGCACACAACAGCGCCAGCAGACCACCGAAGATGCCGAGCAGCGGTGCGATGACGGTCAACGGATGCGCGTGGTAGTTGGCCATCCAGCCGTGATTGCTCGCCTCTACCGTTTTGGCCAGCGGGTTCAGCGCAGCGCCTGCGTCGAACGCCGAGGTGATCGCCAGGCCCTGAATACCGCCCAGCAGCAGCCACACGCCAGCGCCGATGAATGACAGCAAAAACACCAGCGACAGCATTTGAGTAGCACGCCGTGACCGTTGGGCAATCGCGCCTTCGGTGCGCATCATCAGCCAACTGCCGCCGTGCAGGCCGAGCATGCTCAGGCTGACCACACCGGCCAGCAGACCGAACGGGCTGAGCAGTTGAAAGAAATTGCCGTGGTAGCTGGAGCGCAGGGTGTCATCGAACTGGAACGGCACGCCCAACAGCAGATTGCCGAAGGCCACGCCGAACACCAGCGAAGGCACCAGACCGCCGACGAACAGGCCCCAGTCCCAGCTTTGCCGCCAGCGGGTGTTTTCCAGTTTGCTGCGGTAGTCGAAACCGACGGGGCGCACGAACAGCGCGAACAGCACCAGCAGCAGCGCCCAGTACAGCCCGGAGAACGCCGCCGAGTAAACCAGCGGCCAGGCGGCGAACAGCGCGCCACCGGCGGTGATCAGCCAGACCTGGTTGCCGTCCCAGTGCGGGGCGATGGTGTTGATCACCACGCGGCGTTCGTTATCGGTGCGGCCGACATAAGGCATCAGCATCGCTGCGCCCAGGTCGAAGCCGTCAGTCAGGGCGAAGCCGATCAGCAGCACGCCGACCAGCACCCACCAGATGAGTTTGAGTGTCTCGTAATCGAACATCGTGTGTTCCTCAGGCCAGCGTCGGTTGTTGGGCAGCGGGCACGTCGCTGTCGCGGCGTTCGAAGTGGTAGCGACCGGTGTGCAGGCTGCTTGGGCCCAGGCGGGCGAACTTGATCATCAGGTACATCTCGATGATCAGCAGGACGGTGTAGAACGCCACCAGCGCCAGGATCGAGCCGATCACATCGCCGCTGGACAGGGTCGAGGCCGACAGGTGAACCGGCAGCACTTCACCGATGGACCAGGGCTGACGACCGTGCTCTGCGACCCACCAGCCGGTCTGCGTGGCGATCCATGGCAGCGGCAGGCTGAACAGCGCCCACTTGAGCAACCAGCGTTTGCTCGATTCGTTCTTGCGCGCCGAGGCGTAGAACGCACAGGCGAACAACAGCAGCATCAGCACGCCGCTCAGCACCATGATGCGGAAGGTCCAGAAGATCGACGCCACGTGGGGGATCGAATCCAGCGCAGCCTGCTTGATCTGCTGCTCGTTGGCGTCCACCACCTTGTCGGTGTACTTCTTCAGCAGCAGGCCGTAGCCGAGGTCTTTCTTCACGTCGTTGAAGGCGTTGAGGGTCTGCTCGCTCTTGTCGCCGGCGCGCAGTTTGCCCAGCAGGTCGTAGGCGACCATGCCGTTGCGGATCCGGCCCTGATGCTCGCTGACCAGATCCTTGATGCCAGTGACCTGCTTGTCCACCGAACGGGTGGCGATGATGCCCATCACGTAAGGGATCTTGACCGCGTAATCGGTGCGCTGGGCTTCCTGATTCGGCAACCCGAACAGGGTGAACGCCGCAGGCGCAGGTTCGGTTTCCCACTCGGCTTCGATGGCGGCCAGCTTGGTTTTCTGCACGTCGCCGATTTCGTAGCCGGACTCGTCACCCAGCACGATCACCGACAGGATCGAGGCCATGCCGAACGCTGACGCGATGGCAAATGAGCGACGGGCAAAACCGATGTCGCGGCCCTTGAGCAGGTACCAGCTGGAGATCGCCAGCACGAAGATCGCGCCGGTCACGTAGCCGGACGCCACGGTGTGCACGAACTTGACTTGCGCGACGGGGTTGAACAGCAAATCGCTGAAGCTGGTCAGCTCCATGCGCATGGTGGTGAAGTTGAATTCGGCGCCCACCGGGTTCTGCATCCAGCCGTTGGCGATCAGAATCCACAGGGCGGACATGTTCGAACCGATCGCCACCAGCCAGGTGACGGCCAGATGCTGCACGCGGGTCAGGCGGTCCCAGCCGAAGAAGAACAGGCCGATAAAGGTCGATTCCAGGAAGAACGCCATCAGGCCTTCGATGGCCAGCGGGGCGCCGAAGATGTCACCCACGTAGTGGCTGTAATAGGCCCAGTTGGTGCCGAACTGGAACTCCATGGTCAGGCCGGTGGTGACCCCCAGGGCGAAGTTGATGCCGAACAGCTTGCCCCAGAACTTGGTCATGTCCTTGTAGACCTGCTTGCCGGTCATGACGTACACCGACTCCATGATGGCCAGCAGGAACGTCATGCCCAGCGTGAGCGGCACGAAGATAAAGTGGTACAGCGCGGTCATCGCGAACTGCAGCCGAGAGAGGTCAACGACTGATTCCGAAATCATTTTGGGTTCTTCTCATCAGATACGGGAGGGGCGCCCAATACATGCAGGCCTGCTTGCACCCCGTCATCCTTGACGTCGACCGGAGCGTCGAACCAGACGCTGCGAATGCCCATCAACAGGACGAGCTTGATCAGCAGGATCAGGCCGATTTCTTTCGCCAGTGGGTGTTTGAGGAAATCGAAGGGACCGGGCATGTTGAAGACTCGTCGGGGTGCGTAGCAATTTTCCTACAGCACCTTGCGAGACCGTTGATCCAGGTCAAGAAAGCCCGATGGCCCGGTGTGACACAACGCCACAGTGCAGATCCCAGACGATGGGTGTCGAGAGCCCGCAACGTCAGGCCTGTGCGTCAGCGGCATGTACATGATGAACGGCAGATAAACGCCTCAAGTGGCGAATTTTCCAGCCGATATCGTGGCTGTACGAGGCAGTCGGGTCAGGTGCTGCCACTTTTCCGCATCCCAGGACAAGCGCCTCGACTGTCGCCCATGAGGTCGCTGTCCATGACACCCCACACACTCAGACGCAAGGCTCGCAGCGTGCTGTACGGCGCGGCATTGCTGTTTCTGAGCGTTTTGCAGGCTCACGCCGGGGCGATCCGCGTGGTTACCGAAGAACTGCCGCCCTACAACATGACCCGTGACGGCCAGTTGACCGGCATGAGCACCGAGGTGGTGCAGGCGGTGCTCAAGGAAGTGAACATCCAGGCCAGTATCCAGTCGATGCCCTGGGCGCGGGCCTACGATCTGGCGCTGCACGAGCCTGACGTGCTCATCTATTCCATTACCCGCACCGCCGAGCG
>CAURWS010000465.1:0-4165 GCA_963528485.1 uncultured Pseudomonas sp.
GCACAGCGCCACGAACAGCGTGTTCAGGCCCACGAAGCCGCTGAACTTCCACTTCGACAGCTCCTTGACCATCGCCGAGAGGTCGCGCGGGTTGCTGATCAGGATGTTGTGGTTGCCGATCAGCATCATCGACATGCAGTGAAAGGTGAACGCATAAATGTGGTACAGCGGCAGCGGCGTGATCAGGATTTCCGTGCCTTCGTTGAGGTTCGACCCCATCAGCGCCTTGCACTGCAGCATGTTGGCGATCAGGTTGCGGTGGGTCAGCATCGCGCCCTTGGCCACGCCCGTGGTGCCGCCGGTGTACTGCAGCACGGCGACGTCGCTGCTTTTAGGCGAAGCATCGCTGACCGTTTTGCCGTGGCCCTGAGCCAGCACGTCGTTGAACTTGACGGCCTTGGGCAGGTGGAACGGCGGGACCATTTTCTTCACGTACTTGATGACGCTGTTGACCAGCAGGCGCTTGAGCGGCGGCAGCAGGTCGGCGACTTCAGTGACGATGACGTGCTTGACGCCGGTCTTGGGCACGACCTTTTCGGCCAGGTGCGCCATGTTCGCCAGGCACACCAGCGCCTTGGCACCGGAGTCGTTGAATTGGTGTTCCATTTCCCGCGCGGTGTACAGCGGGTTGGTGTTGACCACGATGAGCCCCGCGCGAATCGCACCGAAAACGGCGATCGGGTACTGCAGCACGTTGGGCAGCTGCACGGCGATGCGATCGCCCGGCTGCAGGTCGGTGTGGTGTTGCAGATACGCCGCGAATGCACCGGACAACGCGTACAACTCACCATAGGTGAGTGTCTTGCCCAGGTTGCTGAACGCAGGTTTGTTGGCGAAACGCTCGCAGGACTGTTTCAATACCGCCTGAACGTTTGGATACTCGTCCGGATCGATATCGGCAGCAATGCCAGACGGATATTTATCCTTCCAGAAGTTTTCGATCATGGAAGCCGACTCCTCAGCGACAGCGTTTCTACACACCGCTCAATGCGATGATTTCTTGTGTTTGGAATGTTTGTAGCAACCGCTTTCTGCTTATCGACAGAACAAAAAGCGGGCCGAGCGTAGCAGCTTTGCCAAGGGCCGACCAGAGGCAAAAGCAGGCCCTACAGTCATAAATATGACTCTTGAACATTAACTGGTCACATTTAGAGCAATCAACCTAAACGCCACAATTTCACAAGTTTATTCTAGGAGTGAGCTTGCTCGCGAGGCGTCCGTCCAGCTGTCTCCGCGCTGTCTGATCCAACGCATCGCGAGCAATCTCACTCCTGCCAGGTGATGTTCGCAACCCCAAAAAAAACGGCGTGTTTCTCAACACGCCGTTTCAGTTTATAGCCTCTTCAGGCCATGTCGCGCAGCTCTCGCCGCAGGATCTTGCCCACAGGTGTCATCGGCAACGACTCACGCAGCACGACGTGCTTGGGAATCTTGTAGCCGGTGAAGTTTTCCTTGCAGTAGGCCTTGAGCTCCTCGGTGGTCAGGCTCGAATCCCTCGGCACCACGAACAGCTTCACCGCCTCCCCTGAACGCTCGTCCGGCACGCCGATGACCGCGCAGTTGACGACCTTCGGGTGGCGGGACACCACGTCTTCGATCTCGTTGGGGTACACGTTGAAGCCCGACACGATAATCAGATCTTTCTTACGGTCGACAATGCGGATGAAACCGTCCGGGTCGATCACTGCGATGTCGCCGGTCTTGAGCCAGCCTTCACTGTCGATGACCTCGGCGGTGGCGTCCGGCTTGTGCCAGTAGCCGAGCATGATCTGCGGGCCCTTGAGGCACAGTTCGCCGCGCTCGCCGAGGGGCATTTCGACGCCTTCGTCATTGATAACCTTGGCCGTGGTGCCCGGCACCGGCATGCCCACCGTGCCCAGTTTCGACTGGTTGCCGTAAGGGTTGGCAGTGGCCACGGGTGAGGTTTCGGTCAGGCCATAACCTTCGACGATCGGGCAGCCGGTGAGGCTCAACCAGCGCTCAGCCGTGGCCTTGACCAGCGCCGTGCCGCCGGAGTTGGTCAGGCGCAGGCTGGAGAAATCCAGGCTCTTGAAGTCCGGGTGGTCCATCAGCGCCACGAACAGCGTGTTCAGGCCGAGCATCGCCGAGAACTTCCACTTCTTCAGCTCCTTGATGAAGCCGCCGATGTCGCGAGGGTTGGTGATCAGCACGTTGTGGTTGCCGCTGACCATCATGCACATGCAGTTACAGGTGAACGCATAGATGTGATACATCGGCAGCGGCGCGATCATGATCTCGCTGCCCTGCTTGAAGATCGGCAGCCCGTCGGGGCCGTGCTGCAGCATGCAGGCATAGACCTGCTGCATGTTGGCCACCAGATTGCCGTGGGTCAGCATCGCGCCCTTCGGCGAGCCGGTGGTGCCGCCGGTATATTGCAGGACCGCGATGTCGTCCAGATCCAGCTGCACCCGCTGCAGATGATCGCCCTGGCCCAGCTTGAGCACGCTCTTGAACGAGACCGCCTGCGGCAGGTGGTACTCGGGCACCATCTTTTTGACCTTCTCGACCACGGTGTTGATCAGCCAACCCTTGGCGGCGGACTGCATGTCGCCCATCTTCACTTCGATCAGGTACTGAATGTCGGTGTCGGGCAGCACTTCCTGCACGTTCTTGCCGAACACGTTCAGGTACACCAATGCGCGGGCGCCGGAGTCCTTGAACTGGTGACGCATCTCGCGGGCGGTGTACAGCGGGTTGGTGTTGACCACGATCAGCCCGGCGCGCATGGCACCAAACACGGCAATGGGGTACTGAATGAGATTGGGCATCTGCACGGCGATGCGATCGCCCGGCTTGAGCTCGGTCTGCTGTTGCAGGTAAGCGGCGAAGGCTGCCGACTGCCGTTCGAGTTCGGCGTAAGTGAGGGTTACGCCCATGTTGCTGTAGGCGGGACGGTCCGCGTACTTCTTGCAATTGCGCTCGAAGACCTCGACCACCGACTTGTAAGCGTGCAGGTCTACCTCGCAGAGCACGCCTGCCGGGCGCTTGTCGTTCCAGAAATCAGGTTGCATGTTGTTTTTATCCTCTTACCTGAGCGTGCGGTTACCAAGCGAGTGCTTGCCGGACGTTAGCAGCTGGCACAAAGAAGGCAAATAGCGCTGCTGGCGTCATCAATGACGTGAATCTTGCAGGTGATCTGACCGTCATCCCACAACGGCTATACACTTCTGGAACGCAGCCACTAAAGCGCTTTTTCAAGACAATTTTATACAAGGCCAGGGAAACGCCATGAAACATGATGCTTTTTGGCTGGAAACATCCGATCACCATCGCTTGTTCGTCAACGCCTGGCTGCCCAGCGTGGTTCCCAAAGCGGTGGTGATGCTGTCCCATGGCATGGCCGAACACAGCGGGCGCTACGACCGGCTGGGCGCGGCGCTGGCTGAGGCAGGCTTTGCCTTGTATGCCCCTGATCAGCGGGGCCATGGCCGCACTGCCGACCACGGCGTGCTGGGGCACTACGCCGATCAGGATGGCTGGAACAAAGTGGTAGGCGACCTGGCGAGCCTCAATGCCTCGATCGCCCAGCGACATCCGGGCGTGCCGATCTTCGTGCTGGGCCACAGCATGGGCAGCTACATAGCCCAGGCCTACCTGATGCACCACAGCGCCAGCCTGCAGGGCGCGGTGTTGAGCGGCTCGAATTTCCAGCCAGTGTCGCTTTACCGCACCGGCGCCGTGGTGGCGCGCATGGAGCGCTGGCGGCAGGGCCCGACCGGGCGCAGCGCATTGATCGAGTTTCTGTCGTTTGGCTCGTTCAACAATAAATTCAAGCCGGTGCGTACGTCATTTGACTGGCTGAGCCGCGATCCGGCCGAGGTCGACAAATATGTGAACGACCCGCTGTGCGGTTTTCGTTGCACCAACCAGTTCTGGCTGGACATGCTCGGCGGCTTGCAACAGATCAGCAAACCCTCGAACCTTGCGCAGATCGACAAAAGCCTGCCGTTGCTGATCATGGGCGGTGAATGTGATCCGGTGAGCGAAGGCAAGCGTCTCAAGGATCTGGCCGACGCCCTGACCGGTACCGGTCATCATGCCGTCACCTTGCAGATCTACCCGCAGGCGCGGCACGAACTGCTCAACGAAACCAACCGCGAGCAGGTCACTCATGATCTACTCGCCTGGCTCGACAGCGCACTGA
>CAURWS010000466.1:0-4163 GCA_963528485.1 uncultured Pseudomonas sp.
TCAGCCGCTTGAACCTGGTGAGTAATGTCGCGCTGATCAGCAGCACCTTCGGCGACGGCGATTCTCCGGATAACGGCCAGGGCTTCTGGCAGTCGCTGAGTGCGCAACCTCAGCGGCTGGACTCCCTGCGTTACGCCGTTCTGGCTCTGGGTGATCCGAGCTACGAAAGCTTCTGTCAGCACGGCAAAAACCTCGATCAGCGCCTGCTCACCCTGGGCGCGTCGCCACTGGTAGCGCGGGTGGATTGTGACGGGGATTTTCAGGGGAACGCCAATAATTGGTTCAAGGCATTGCAGCAGGCGCTGGCGCTGGACTTGCCCGATGTCGAGCTCAACGAGCCGCAAAGCGATCAGCCGACGCGCGCGCGGCCTCACCAGGCGCGGTTGTCGATCAATCGTCGGTTGAACCGGGAGGGCGCCGGCAAGGACACCCGCCAGTTCGCCCTGACCCTCGGCGACTCGGGCATGACCTACGAAGCGGGCGACGCACTGGGCGTGTGGCCGCGCAACTGCCCGGCACTGGTCGATGAACTGCTCGACCTCACAGATCTGAAGGCCGAGCAGCCCGTGCAGGTCGCCAAGGCAGGCGATGTTTCGTTGCGTCAGGCATTGAGCGAACAGCTGGAAATCGCTCGGCCCAACGCGGAAATATTAAATTTCATCGCCGAGCGCAGCGGCAGTCAGGAGCTGAAAACCCTGCTCAGCGAGCCTTTCAAAGGCGAGCTGAAAAGCTGGCTGTGGGGCCGGCAATTGGCGGACGTGTTGCGCGAATTTCCCCTGCGCTGCTCAGGCCAGGAACTGCTGGAAAACCTCAAGCCCCTGCAACCGCGTCTTTATTCCATCGCCTCCAGTTCAAAAGCCCACCCGGAGGCCGTTCATTTGACGGTTTCGGCCGTGCGCTATGGCCAGCGCAAGGGCGTGTCGTCGACGTTTCTTGCCGATCGGGCAGGCGACTGCGAGGTGCCGATTTTCCTGCAACCGACCCAGCATTTTCGCCCACCCGCCGATGGCGACGTGCCAATCATCATGATCGGGCCGGGCACTGGCGTGGCACCGTTTCGCGCCTTCCTCCAGGAGCGGCAGGCGCGGGGAGATCGGGGGCGTAACTGGCTGTTCTTTGGCGAGCAGCACGCCGCCACGGATTTCTACTACCGCGATGAGCTGGAGAACATGCAGAAGGACGGGTTGCTGACAAACCTGAGCCTGGCGTTCTCCCGTGATCAGGCCGAGAAGATCTACGTGCAGCACCGCATTCGCCAGCAAGGCGCCGAGCTGTGGAAATGGCTGCAGGACGGCGCGCGGATTTACATCTGCGGCGATTCCACGCACATGGCCAAAGATGTCGATCAGGCGCTGCGGGAGGTCATCGGCGAGCAGGGCGAGTTGAGTGGCGAGCGGGCGGCTGAATACCTGCGCGGGTTGGCCGAGCAGAAGCGCTATGTGCGGGATGTGTATTGAGGGTCAATCACCCAATACCCTGTGGGAGCCGGCTTGCTGGCGAAAGGGGCGTGTCAGGCAACTCAGCTGCAGCTCACCCAGCGCATTCGCCAGCAAGCCGGCTCCCACAGGTATTGAGTCGATCCGCCGTTTTGGAGGCCACATGGCATTTGTGGAAATCCCATATTTAAAGCGCGGTGGCAGCCATGAGGTATGGCCGCAGCACTAGTACCCCTGATCCCGCGCAATCTCCCCCTGCATCGCTTCTCCACGCTGATGCCGTCGAATATTCCCCAGCAACACATCGAACGCGCTGTCCGGCGAGGTGTTGGCGCCGATGTGCGGAGTCAGCCAGATGTTGGGGTGATGCCAGAAAGGATGCTCGGTGGCAGGCGGTTCGTCGTTGAGGACGTCGATGATGGCGTGGCTGAGCTGGCCGCTTTCCAGCGCATCGAGCAGGTCGCTTTCCACCAGGTGGCCGCCGCGTCCGAGGTTGATCAGCTGCGCGCCTTTGGGCATCGCGGCGAAGGTCTTGGCGTTGAGGATGCCGCGGGTGTCGTCGGTCAGGGGCAGCAGGCAGATGAGGATGTCGCACTGCGCGAGAAAGCTCGGCAACTGCTCGGCACCGGCGAAGCATTGCACGCCGGGGATGTTCTTTTGCGAGCGTGCCCAGCCGCTCAGATCGAAGCCGAAAGGGCGCAGGCTTTCCAGCGTTGCGACGCCCAGGTTGCCCAGCCCCATGACACCCACGCGGCGTTTGCTGGCCGGGGTCATTTCGTGAACCTGCCACTGTTTTTCACGCTGTTGTTGCAGGTAAAGCGGCATCTGTCGGTGCAGGCTCAGCACGGCAAAGCCTGCGTACTCGACGATGCCCTGAGCGATGCCAGGATCGAGCATGCGTACGACCTTGATGTGTTCGGGCAACTCGCCGAGGTCGAACTGGTCGACGCCTGCGGAGGTGGCGAAGATGACTTCAAGGTTGGGAAAGCGCTCGTGCAGGTTCTGCGGCGGCTGCCAGGCCGCGAAGTAACGCACCTGGGACGGCTCGCCGATCTCGGGCCACAGGCGCAGGTCGATGTCCGGCGCATGGGTCTGAAACAGTGATTGCCACGCGATGCCACGGGCGTCGGGGACTTTGAACAGCAGGGCCATCGAATCTCTCGCACATGCCGGTAAGGTATTTCGCACGATGCCAGATCTGCACGCAACAATCTCCCGAATCACGCGCGGTGAACGGGAGATTGCGTGCTTTTTGCCGCCTCAGACCGCAGCCGCGATGGCCTTGCCCAGGGCTTCGGTGTTGCCGGTGCCGCCGATGTCGCGGGTCAACGGTGCGTCCTGCGGGCCCATGGACAGCACGCTTTCAATGGCTGTCAGCACCGCCGCGCCGGCCTCTGGATGACCGAGGTGTTCGAGCATCATCGCGCCACACCAGATCTGCCCGATGGGGTTGGCGATGCCTTTGCCGGCGATGTCCGGGGCCGAGCCATGCACCGGTTCAAACAGGCTGGGGAAGTTGCGCTCCGGGTTAATGTTGGCCGACGGTGCGATGCCGATGGTGCCGGTGCAGGCGGGGCCCAGGTCGGAGAGGATGTCGCCGAACAGGTTACTGGCCACCACCACATCGAACCAGTCCGGGTGCAGGACGAAGTTCGCGGTAAGGATGTCGATGTGGTACTTGTCGACGTTCACGTCAGGGTACTTCTTGCCCATTTCGGCGACGCGTTCGTCCCAGTACGGCATGGTGATGGCGATGCCGTTGGACTTGGTCGCCGAGGTCAGGTGCTTCTTCGGGCGGCTCTGGGCCAGGTCGTAGGCGAACTTGAGAATGCGGTCGACGCCCACGCGGGTCATCACGGTTTCCTGCAGCACGATCTCACGCTCGGTGCCGGGAAACATCTTGCCGCCGACGCTTGAGTACTCGCCCTCGGTGTTCTCGCGCACCACCCAGAAATCGATGTCGCCGGGCTTGCGGTTGGCCAGTGGCGCCTTCACGCCGGGCATCAGGCGGCAGGGGCGCAGGTTGACGTACTGGTCGAACTCGCGGCGAAACTGCAACAGCGAATCCCACAGGGAAATGTGATCGGGCACCACGTCCGGCCAGCCCACTGCGCCGAAATAGATCGCGTCGTAGCCCTTGAGCAGCTCGAACCAGTTGTCCGGCATCATCTTGCCGTGGGCCAGATAGTAGTCGGCGCTGGCGAAATCGAACCAGTCCCACTGCAGGTCGAGGTCGTGTTTGACGGCGACGGCGTTCAGCACGCGCACGCCCTCTGGCATCACTTCCTTGCCGATGCCGTCACCGGGGATCACTGCGATTTTGTACCGGGCCTTGCTCATGGGGTCGACTCCTGCGATTGCACGCTTAGGGTTGAAGGGCGATGTCGGTCAGTGTATGCAGTGTTCTAGGATTAATAATTAGTCTATAAAGAAATCCATTCTTAGATTTAGGGAAAGAATCCGTGAGCGCGATCGATGACCTGAGTTTCTTCCAGCAGGTGGCCACGCGGGGCAGCCTGACCGAGGTGGCGCGCCATCTGGGCCTGTCGCTGCCCGCAGTGAGCAAGCGCCTGAGCCAGCTGGAAGCGCGGCTGGGCGTGCAATTGCTGCAACGCACCACGCGGCGACTGTCGCTGACGCCGGAGGGCACGCAATACCTGGAAGGCGGGCGGCCGATCCTTCGCCAGCTCGAAGAACTGGAAAGCGCGCTCAACAGACGCCAGCCCA
>CAURWS010000467.1:0-4146 GCA_963528485.1 uncultured Pseudomonas sp.
GTACCAGGGCTTCAAGTCGGGCCACGGTCTGAACAATCGTCTGCTGCGTGCGTTGATCGCCCAGGAAGACGCCTGGGAAGTCGTGACCTTCGCTGATGCCAGTACCGCACCGATCTCGTACATGCGCCCGGTCGCGGCGGTGTAACAGTCTTTTCTTCTCTGTTTGAATATTTGAGGCCACCTTTGGGTGGCCTTTTTTTTTGGTTGTTGGGGGCTGAGATTGGGGGCATATCCGTTATTTGGGGGTGGCTCGGATATGGGTTCCGCTTTTACAGCGGGCTCTGCCTAACGGCAGAAGTGTTTCGCCTGCGGCGAGTTACTTGAAAAGACACCAAGTAACCAAGTGTCCTGGCTCCTGGTTTGGTCCGACTTCGTCGGATTCCCTCAGCTCCGGCGACGCTCCGTGGGCCCGCGCCGAACGGACATCCATGTCCTGACGGCGCTCTTGCGGCATCCATGCCGCTCGGCCCACTCCGCGTCGCCTGCGTTCGGCCTGCACCCAAGTCGCGATGGGTGTCGTATGATCTATCGCGCACAGAGATCAAAATCAAAAGGGAACGCTTATTTTGAATCCTGTCAGCGCCACCGTGATAATGGATAAATCCATCAAACGACGCGCCCAAAGCCTAACTGGCCGCGTCTTTAGCCTTCCCATGCGCCGCCAACCGCTCCAGCGCCGCCTTCAACTTCGGATCACTGATCCCCTCAGCCGTTTCATTCAACGTCTCGGCCGCCGCCGCCGACAGGTCCCGCGCCTGAACCACCGTCGCCCCGCGCATTACCGGCGGCTGCACCTTGAGCTGCAAGCGCGTCAGATTGGCAAACTCCTTGAACCCCACCAACTGGCGCTGCAAGCGCTTCTGCTGATAACGCAGACGCGTCGCCCAATGCCCATCGGTCACCACCAACAGCAACGTGCCCTCACGCCACGACGCCACATGGCAATGCGCCCGCGCAGCCGGTTGCAACTGGCTTTCCAGCAGACGCTGCAAATGCGCCAGGCGCTGGGCGTGGTTGAAGATGGCTTTGAGTGGCCGGGCGTCGCGCAAAAGAACGGCCGGTGGGCGAGCCGGTGAAGGACGAAATACCATGAGTGTTGCCTTTTGATACAAGCCCGTGATGTTATCAGAAAGCGGCATCAGGCCCTGAACGCATGGGTTTAATGCATGCATGGCCTGAAGTTTTGTGAAAAAACATTAATGAATCTTCTTCCCTCAATGGGTTGAAGTCCGAAGAAATGCCCCTATTGTACTTCTGCCCCGTAACATTGCTGTGCCAGCATCGTGGAATAACGCCACTTTCCTCACCACCATTTCCGGGTAGAATGCTCGTTCGCATGCGGCCATGAGGGCTGCACGGGCGACTCACGGGGCCGCCCTCCATCCCTATGTGTGGAAGATCCTGTCGATATGTTTGCACCTTTGTTAAAAAAACTTTTCGGAAGCAAGAACGAGCGCGAAGTGAAGCGCATGCTCAAGACGGTCCAGATCGTCAACAGCTTCGAAGAGCAAATGGTGGCCCTTTCGGACGAGCAGCTGCGCGCCAAGACCGAAGAGTTCAAGGCCCGCTTCGCCAAAGGTGAGACCCTCGATAAGCTCCTGCCTGAAGCCTTCGCGGTCTGCCGTGAAGCCGGCAAGCGCATCATGGGGATGCGTCACTTCGACGTTCAGCTGATCGGCGGCATGACGCTGCACGAAGGCATGATCGCCGAGATGCGTACCGGTGAAGGTAAAACCCTGGTGGCGACACTGGCGGTGTACCTCAACGCGCTGTCCGGCAAGGGCGTGCACGTTGTAACCGTGAACGACTACCTGGCCCGTCGTGACGCCAACTGGATGCGTCCTCTTTACGAATTCCTCGGTCTGTCGGTCGGCGTCGTCACGCCATTCCAGCCGCCTGAAGAAAAACGCGCCGCTTACGGCTCGGACATCACCTACGGCACCAACAACGAATTCGGCTTCGACTACCTGCGCGACAACATGGCGTTCAGCCTGGAAGAAAAATTCCAGCGCGAGCTGAATTTCGCCGTAATCGACGAAGTGGACTCGATCCTCATCGACGAAGCCCGTACGCCGCTGATCATCTCCGGCCAGGCCGAAGACAGCTCCAAGCTCTACACCGAAATCAACAAGCTGATCCCTAAACTCGAGCAGCACATCGAGGAAGTGGAAGGCCAGGTGACCAAACAGGGCCACTACTCCATCGACGAGAAATCCCGTCAGGTGGAGCTGAACGAGTCCGGTCACCAGTTCATCGAAGAAATGCTCACCGAAGTCGGCCTGCTGGCTGAAGGCGAGAGCCTGTACTCGGCACACAACCTGGGCCTGCTGACCCACGTTTATGCCGGTCTGCGTGCACACAAGCTGTTCCATCGCAACGTCGAGTACATCGTTCAGGACGGCGGCATTCTGCTGGTCGACGAACACACCGGGCGTACCATGCCGGGTCGTCGTCTGTCCGAAGGCCTGCACCAGGCGATCGAAGCCAAGGAGCACCTGAACATTCAGGCCGAGAGCCAGACCCTGGCCTCGACCACGTTCCAGAACTACTTCCGTCTGTACAACAAGCTGTCCGGCATGACCGGTACCGCCGACACCGAAGCGTTCGAATTCCACCAGATCTACGCTCTGGCCGTGATGGTCATTCCGCCAAACAAACCGTTGGCGCGTAAGGACTTCAACGACCTGGTCTACCTGACCGCCGAAGAGAAATACGCGGCGATCATCACCGACATCAAGGCCTGCCTGGCCGAGCAGCGTCCGGTGCTGGTAGGTACAGCGACCATCGAAACTTCCGAGCACATGTCCAACTTGCTCAATAAAGAAGGCATCGATCACAAGGTCCTGAACGCCAAGTTCCACGAAAAAGAAGCTGAAATCATCGCGCAGGCCGGTCGTCCGGGCGCCCTGACCATCGCCACCAATATGGCCGGTCGTGGTACCGACATCCTGCTGGGCGGCAACTGGGAAGTGGAAGTTGCAAGCCTGGAAGACCCGACGCCAGAGCAGATCGCACAGATCAAGGCCGACTGGCAGAAGCGTCATCAGCAAGTGATTCAGGCCGGTGGCCTGCACGTGATCGCCTCCGAGCGTCACGAATCCCGTCGTATCGACAACCAGCTGCGCGGTCGCGCCGGTCGTCAGGGCGACACCGGTTCGAGCCGTTTCTACCTGTCGCTGGAAGACAGTCTGATGCGCATCTTCGCCTCCGACCGGGTGAAGAACTTCATGAAGGCGCTGGGCATGCAGTCCGGCGAGGCGATCGAGCACCGCATGGTGACCAACGCCATCGAGAAAGCACAACGCAAGGTCGAAGGCCGCAACTTCGACATTCGTAAGCAACTGCTCGAGTTCGACGACGTTTCCAACGAACAACGTAAGGTGATCTACCACATGCGCAACAGCCTGCTGGCTGCGGCGAACATTGGTGACACCATTGCCGAGTTCCGTGAAGAAGTCCTGGACGCCACCATCAGCGCGCACATTCCGCCGCAGTCGCTGCCAGAGCAGTGGGACGTGGCCGGTCTGGAAGCCGCTCTGAACAGCGACTTCAGCGTCAAGCTGCCGATTCAGCAGTGGCTGGACGAAGACGATCACCTGCACGAAGAAAACCTGCGTCCGAAACTGCTGGAAGCCATTCTGTCGGCTTACAACGAGAAAGAAGACCAGGCCAGCGCCGAAGCCCTGCGCACCTTCGAGAAGCAGATCCTGCTGCGCGTTCTGGACGACCTCTGGAAAGACCACCTGTCGACCATGGACCACCTGCGTCACGGCATCCACCTGCGCGGCTACGCTCAGAAAAACCCGAAACAGGAATACAAGCGCGAGTCCTTCACCCTGTTCCAGGAACTGCTGGATTCGATCAAGCGCGACACCATTCGTGTGCTGTCCCACGTCCAGGTTCGCCGCGAAGACCCGGCCGAAGAAGAGGCGCGCCTGCGTCGCGAAGCCGAAGAGCTGGCCCAGCGCATGCAGTTCCAGCACGCCGAAGCACCGGGTCTGGATCAGCCGCTCGCACTGGCTGAGGAGGGCGATGACGTCGCTGTCGCCGCCGCTGCCCTGTCGCCGGTTCGCAACGACCAGAAACTGGGTCGCAACGAGCTGTGCTGGTGTGGTTCGGGCAAGAAATTCAAGCACTGCCATGGCC
>CAURWS010000468.1:0-4143 GCA_963528485.1 uncultured Pseudomonas sp.
GTGCTGGCCATCGTCGCCATCGTGTTCATGGCCAAATGGGCCAACAAACGCTTCGAAGCGACGGGCGTGCCGTTCCACAAGTTCTGGGCGGGCCTGGCCCTGTTCATCGTGATCCCGGCGCTGTGCGCGGCGATCTTCGGTGCACCGGTGCATTGGGAAGTCCCTGAGCTCAAGGGTTTCAACTTCGTCGGCGGCTGGGTACTGATCCCTGAACTGCTCGCGTTGACCCTGGCCCTGACCGTCTACACCGCGGCGTTCATCGCCGAGATCGTGCGTTCGGGCATCAAGTCTGTCAGCCACGGCCAGACCGAAGCTGCGCGTTCGCTGGGCCTGCGCCCGGGCCCGACGCTGCGCAAGGTCATCATCCCGCAAGCCCTGCGGGTGATCATTCCGCCGCTGACCAGCCAGTACCTGAACCTTGCGAAGAACTCTTCGCTGGCCGCCGGTATCGGTTATCCGGAAATGGTTTCGCTGTTCGCCGGTACCGTGCTCAACCAGACCGGTCAGGCGATCGAAGTCATTGCCATCACCATGAGCGTTTACCTGGCGATCAGCATCAGCATTTCCCTGCTGATGAACTGGTACAACAAGCGCATTGCGCTGATCGAGCGGTGAGGACACGCGCATGACATCCCATACTTTCAAACCCGACATGCCGCCGCCGAGCAAAGTCTTCGGCCCGGTGGCATGGATGCGCCAGAACCTGTTCTCGAACTGGCTCAACACGCTGTTGACCCTGTTCGCGATCTACCTGATCTGGCTGGTCGTTCCACCGCTGCTGAGCTGGGCGATCTTCGACGCCAACTGGGTCGGCACCACCCGCGCCGACTGCACCAAGGCGGGCGCCTGCTGGGTGTTCATCGAACAACGCTTCGGCCAGTTCATGTACGGCTACTACCCGCAGGAACTGCGCTGGAGGGTCGACCTGACCGTCTGGCTGGCGATCATCGGCGCTGCGCCGCTGTTCATCAAGGCCACGCCTCGCAAGGCGATCTACGGCCTGTGCTTCCTGGTGCTCTACCCGATCATTGCTTACGTCCTGCTGCACGGCGGTTTCGGCATGCAGGAAGTGGCGACCAGCCAGTGGGGCGGCCTGATGCTGACCCTGGTGATCGCCACCGTCGGTATCGCCGGTGCGTTGCCACTGGGCGTGATCCTGGCACTGGGGCGTCGCTCCGACATGCCGGCGATTCGCGTTTTGTGCGTGACGTTCATCGAGTTCTGGCGCGGCGTTCCGCTGATTACCGTGCTGTTCATGTCGTCGGTGATGCTGCCCTTGTTCCTGCCTGAGGGCATGAACTTCGACAAACTGCTGCGCGCCCTGATCGGCGTGATCATGTTCCAGTCGGCCTACGTGGCCGAGGTGGTGCGTGGCGGCATGCAGGCCATTCCAAAAGGTCAGTATGAAGCCGCTGCGGCCATGGGCCTGGGCTATTGGCGTCGCATGGGTCTGGTGATTCTGCCGCAAGCCCTCAAGCTTGTGATTCCTGGCCTGGTGAACACCGTGATTGCGCTGTTCAAGGACACCAGCCTTGTGATCATCATCGGCCTGTTCGACCTGCTCAACAGCGTCAAACAAGCTGCCGCCGACCCGACGTGGCTCGGCATGGCGACCGAGGGCTACGTCTTCGCGGCCCTGGTGTTCTGGATCTTCTGTTTCGGTATGTCCCGCTACTCCATGCACCTGGAGCGTAAGTTGGACACAGGCCACAAGCGTTAGGAGTTATGTGATGAGTGAAGCTATCAGCAAGCCTCTGGGCGCCGAAGGCATGATCCGGATGGAAGGCGTACACAAGTGGTACGGCCAGTTCCACGTACTGAAAGACATCAACCTGAACGTGCGTCAGGGCGAGCGTATCGTGCTGTGCGGCCCGTCGGGTTCGGGCAAGTCGACCACCATTCGCTGCCTGAACCGTCTGGAAGAGCACCAGCAGGGTCGCATCATCGTCGATGGCACCGAACTGACTTCGGACCTGAAGCAGATCGAAACCATCCGCCGTGAAGTCGGCATGGTGTTCCAGCACTTCAACCTGTTCCCGCACCTGACCATCCTGCAGAACTGCACGCTGGCGCCGATGTGGGTTCGCAAGATGCCGAAGAAAAAGGCCGAAGAAATCGCCATGCACTACCTGGAGCGCGTACGCATTCCGGAGCAGGCGCATAAGTATCCGGGCCAACTCTCCGGCGGTCAGCAGCAGCGTGTGGCCATCGCCCGTGCCCTGTGCATGAAGCCGAAGATCATGCTGTTCGACGAACCGACCTCAGCGCTTGACCCGGAAATGGTGAAAGAGGTGCTCGACACCATGGTCGGCCTGGCGGAAGAGGGCATGACCATGCTCTGCGTGACCCACGAAATGGGCTTCGCCCGCACCGTGGCCAACCGAGTGATCTTCATGGACAAGGGCGAGATCGTCGAGCAGGCCGCGCCTAACGACTTCTTCGACAACCCGCAAAGCGACCGCACCAAGCTGTTCCTCAGCCAGATCCTGCACTGAGTCAACCGCTGCTGTAACCAGAACCCGGGCCTTGTGCCCGGGTTTTTTGTTTGTGCTCGCCGGGTAGGCTCCTACAGTTGCTTACGTCCGTCCGGGAGCGAGTGCAAACTGTACCCAATCCTCTTAAAACTTGTGTTCTTTGGCGATCTCCAACAGGATTACGTCTTTGCGCAATGCGCTGTTACACATCCTGCCCCCACGAGAATCCCATGACGACCAAGGCGCCTACGGCGAGCGACACGCTATCCCCTTCCCGAAAACATCATGAAATCGACGAGCTGCTGATCGATGCCGAGGCTGATGACGAACAGCTTCAGCAGCATCATCCCGTTTTGAAGCGACCGTGGTTTCTGCTGTTGGGGCTGGTGCTGGTGGCGCTGAACCTGCGCCCGGCGTTGTCGAGCATGGCGCCGCTGCTCAGCGAAGTGTCGAAAAGCCTGGGGCTGTCGGCGGCCAAGGCCGGTTTGCTGACCACGCTGCCGGTGCTGTGCCTGGGGCTGTTCGCGCCGCTGGCGCCGATTCTGGCGCGGCGTTTTGGCAGCGAGCGGGTGGTGCTGGGCATTCTGATGACGCTCACGTGCGGCATTCTTTTGCGCAGCTCGTTGGGCGAAATCGGTTTGTTTGCGGGCAGCATTATGTCGGGCGCGAGCATCGGCATCATCGGCGTCCTGCTGCCGGGCATCGTCAAACGCGACTTCGCCAAACAGGCCGGCACCATGACCGGCGTGTACACCATGGCCTTGTGTCTGGGCGCGGCGGTTGCAGCGGGTTCGACTGTCCCATTGAGCCAGTACTTTGGTGACAGCTGGACCCTGGGACTGGGTTTCTGGATCGTCCCGGCCATTCTTGCGGCGATGTTCTGGTGGCCGCAAACGCGCCAGATCCATGGCCAGCATCAGGCGGCCTATCGCGTGCGCGGGCTGTTTCGTGATCGCCTGGCCCGTCAGGTGACCCTGTACATGGGCCTGCAGTCGTCGTTGGCCTACATCGTGTTCGGCTGGTTGCCTTCGATCCTTATCGGCCGTGGCCTGACGCCAACTGAAGCCGGATTGCTGCTGTCGGGCTCGATCATGGTTCAACTGCTCAGCTCCCTCACCGCGCCTTGGCTGGCGACTCGCGGCAAGGACCAACGACTGGCGATTCTGCTGGTCATGCTGCTGACTCTCGGTGGCCTTTACGGCTGCCTGTATGCGCCGATCAACCAGCTGTGGGTGTGGGGCGTCGTTCTCGGGTTGGGGCAGGGCGGTACGTTCAGTCTGGCGCTGACCCTGATCGTACTGCGCTCGCGGGATTCCCACGTCGCCGCCAACCTGTCGAGCATGGCCCAGGGCGTGGGTTACACCCTGGCGTCGCTGGGCCCGTTCGCGGTGGGCGTGGTGCATGACTGGACTGGCAACTGGAGCTCAGTCGGCTGGATCTTCGGCATCATTGGTGTCGGTGCGATCCTCGCGGGGATGGGCGCAGGTCGCGCGCTGTACGTGGACGTCACCAGCGAGAAAGTGTGACCGGGGTATTTCTCTGGCGAATGTCCATGGCAAAACGCCGCGTTGCCGCTTATCGTGCAGCCATCTCTTTCCAAGGACGTGTTGCGCATGAGCGATATCAACCCCAGTGAGCACAACAGTGCGCTGATCACCCGCTTTTACGA
>CAURWS010000469.1:0-4142 GCA_963528485.1 uncultured Pseudomonas sp.
GAATGTGACTGATACACCGCCATCGCGGGCAAGCGCGCTCCTACCGTGAGGTGAGTGTTTATTAGCCCGCGACCAACACCCGAATCGCTTCCAGACGCAGCGCGGCCTTGTCCAGCATCGCCAGGCCTTGCTCGCGCAATTCGCGCAGGGCGGTCAGTTCGCTGTCGCGTACGGTCGGGTTGACCGCTTGCAATGCGGTCAGGCGCGCCAGTTCTTCATCGGTATCGGCGGCCAGACGACGTTGCGCCTCGGCGACACGCTCGGCGTGTTTCGGCGCGACCTTGGCTTCACCGGCATTGATCTGCGGATTGAGCACGTCACGCTGAGCCTGGATGAACTTGTTGGCGCTGGCGCGTGGCACGCTTTCGAGCTGGTCGTTCAGGGTGGTGAAGGAGACGCGGCCCGACAGGTCGTTGCCGTTACCGTCCAGCAGGCAGCGCAGGGCGGCGGGCGGCAGGTAGCGACCCAGTTGCAGCGAGCGCGGGGCGACCACTTCACTGACGTACAGCAGCTCAAGCAGCACGGTGCCGGGCTTGAGCGCCTTGTTCTTGATCAGCGCGACAGCGGTATTGCCCATAGAACCGGACAGCACCAGGTCCATGCCGCCCTGCACCATCGGATGCTCCCAGGTAATGAACTGCATGTCCTCGCGGGACAGCGCCTGGTTGCGGTCGTAGGTGATGGTCACGCCTTCGTCGTCGCCCAGCGGGAAGCTGGCGTCGAGCATCTTCTCGCTGGGCTTGAGGATCAGCGCGTTTTCCGAGTGGTCTTCGCTGTCGATGCCGAAGGCGTCGAACAGGGTTTCCATGTAGATCGGCAGGGTGAACTGATCGTCCTGCTCAAGGATCGCCTCGACCAGCGCTTCGCCTTCGCCTGCGCCACCGGAGTTGAGCTCCAGCAGGCGGTCGCGACCGGTGTGCAGCTCGCTTTCCAGACGCTCACGCTCGGCGCGCGCTTCGTTGACCAGCGCTTGCCAGTCGTCCTCGTCGCCGCCTTCGAGCTGCGGCAGCAGGCGCGGGCCGAACTGGTGTTGCAGGGCGTTGCCGGTCGGGCAGGTATTGAGGAAGGCGTTCAGCGCTTGGTGGTACCACTGGAACAGACGCTCTTGCGGGCTGGTTTCCAGGTACGGCACGTGCAGCTCGATGATGTGCTTCTGGCCGATCCGGTCCAGACGGCCAATCCGCTGTTCCAGCAGGTCCGGGTGCGCGGGCAGGTCGAACAGCACCAGATGGTGCGAGAACTGGAAGTTGCGGCCTTCACTGCCGATTTCCGAACAGATCAGCACCTGCGCGCCAAACTCTTCGTCAGCGAAGTACGCAGCGGCGCGGTCGCGTTCGAGGATGTTCATGCCTTCGTGGAACACGGTGGCCGGGATGCCGGAACGCACGCGCAGGGCGTCTTCCAGGTCCATCGCGGTTTCGGCGTGGGCGCAGATCACCAGCACCTTGACGCGCTTGAGCATCTTCAGGGTGTCGATCAGCCAGTCGACGCGCGGGTCGAAACGCCACCAGCGCTCTTCTTCACTGGTTTCGCCCTGGGCCTGGAAGCTGACTTCCGGGTACAGGTCGGCGTGTTCGCCCATCGGCAGTTCGAGGTATTCGGCCGGGCATGGCAGCGGATACGGATGCAGTTTGCGCTCCGGGAAACCCTGCACGGCGGCACGGGTGTTACGGAACAGCACGCGGCCGGTGCCGTGGCGGTCAAGCAGCTCGCGAATCAAACGCGCGCTGGCTTCGCTGTCGCCATCGGCCACGGCGGCCAGCAGGGCTTCGCCTTCAGCGCCGAGGAAACCGTGAATGGTCTCGTAGGCTTTAGGCGACAGGCGGCCTTGATCAAGCAGTTCCTGGACGGCTTCAGCCACCGGGCGATAGTTTTCGCTCTCGGCGCGGAAGGCTTTCAGATCATGGAAACGGTTCGGGTCAAGCAGGCGCAGACGGGCGAAGTGGCTGTCCTGACCCAGTTGTTCCGGGGTCGCGGTGAGCAGCAGCACGCCAGGAATGACCTCGGCCAGTTGCTCGACCAGCGAGTATTCACGACTGGCCTTGTCTTCGTGCCAGACCAGGTGGTGCGCTTCGTCGACCACCAGCAGGTCCCAGCCGGCTGCGAACAGCGCGTCTTGAGCCTTCTCGTCGTCCACCAGCCATTCCAGCGAAACCAGCGCCAGTTGGGTGTCTTCGAACGGGTTGCTGGCATCGCTCTCGATGAAGCGCTCGGCGTCGAACAGCGCGACCTGCAGGTTGAAGCGGCGGCGCATTTCCACCAGCCACTGGTGCTGCAGGTTTTCCGGGACCAGGATCAGCACGCGGCTGGCGCGGCCCGACAGCAGCTGGCGATGGATCACCAGACCGGCTTCGATGGTCTTGCCCAGGCCCACTTCGTCAGCCAGGAGGACCCGCGGCGCGATACGGTCGGCGACTTCACGGGCGATGTGCAACTGGTGCGCGATAGGCTGCGCACGAACGCCGCCCAGGCCCCACAGCGACGATTGCAGCTGACGGCTGGTGTGTTCCAGCGTGTGGTAACGCAGGGAAAACCAGGCCAGCGGGTCGATCTGCCCGGCGAACAGACGATCGCTGGCCAGACGGAACTGAATGAAATTCGAGAGCTGGGTTTCCGGCAGGGTCACCGGCTGGTTCTGCGCGTTGAGGCCGTGGTAGACCAGCAGGCCATCGGCGTCCTCGACCTCGCGAACGGTCATTTTCCAGTTTTCGAAGTGGGTGATGGTGTCACCCGGCGAGAAGCGCACCCGCGTCAGCGGCGCATTGCGCAAAGCATACTGGCGGGTGTCGCCAGTGGCCGGATAGAGCACGGTCAACAAGCGGCCATCCTGTGCCAGAACGGTGCCTAAACCCAGCTCGGCTTCGCTGTCGCTAATCCAGCGTTGCCCCGGTTGATACTGCTGCGCCATGCTGCCTGACTCCCGCCTTGAAAAAGCCGACTATGGTAACGGAACAAGCCGCCAGTCCAAAGCCACAATACAAAAAGCCCCGTATTTATTGGGTCTGTGGCCCTTGCCGGGCACTTGTTGCGAAAAACATAGTCGAAACTTGCGCACCGAACGGCTCAAGTCGACGAAACGGCAGCCGACAGCTTGATAACAGGAGACCATTACCATGCTGCCACCGCTGATTCCCTTGAGTGCGGCCCCCGTGACGGCGCAGCAGGACCCGGTCAAAGCCACGCCGGACATCCCGCCAGTGACGCCCGTGCAGCCGAGCTCCAATGAAAGCACCATCAACATGGGCGAGCGCGACCCCGAGCAGGCTCAGTTGCTGCTGCGCGAAGAACAACGCCGACAGCAACGACGACGCCGTGACCGACGCACAGCCGATCGCCATCCCGATCTGGACGAAGACGCGCAGGATGCCCCGCCGCAGCCGGTTCACAGCGGCCCTGCGATCCCGGGCGATTATCTCAATGCCGACAACACCGTGCCGGTGGTGCCGATCATCGACGACGAGCCGCGTCAGGGCTTGTGGGTCGATCTGAAAGTCTGAGGTGCTGGTCAGGGCCTGCGCGATTGCGCATTATTGTCGCCATTGGCCATTCGAGAGCAGCACGCCATGAGCGATGAAAAACTGGTAGACCTGAGCGTCGAGCGCGCCAAGCGTGTGCATGACCTCAACGACAAGCGTCTGAACGAAGTGCGTCAGGCGTTCGAGCAGGCGATGCCGTTGGGCAAGGCCAAGAAGAAATCCAAGAACAAACCGAAAAAGCGCTAGACCTCCTTTCCTGTGTTTTCTGATCCGGTCGATTGGGTGTCGCGTCGCGGCATTGATTTGGATCAACACTCCTGAAGCCCTCTCTGCGTAATCTGTGTCCTATCGAACAGGGTCACAGCGGGAGAGGGCGTTCATGTTTCTCGATCATGCGGTGATAGCGGGTGTCGGCACGGTGATGTTGATGCTGAGCTTTTTTGCAGGCCTGTCGTTGTTTATCTGGAGGGACTCGCACAAGCGCGGCAAGGATTGAGTCCCCTATAAAAAGAGCACGCAAGGCATTTTGGGCAACTTCGGTTGCCCGTTTTTTTTTGGTGTTTTTTGGGTTTTGGCTTTTGGGTGTATATCCATTATTTATGGTGTTGCGGATTGTGGTTCCGCTCTTACAGCGGGTCACTTTTGTCAAGAGTCGGAATGCCGAAC
>CAURWS010000470.1:0-4139 GCA_963528485.1 uncultured Pseudomonas sp.
CGAACCTGTGCCGAGAATGGGGCGAATTCCGGACGCAGTGCAAAATCGGTGCGAAAGCCGGTGGCAAAGACCAGAAAATCCGCCTCGATCTGCGCATTCGGAGTGTTCAGCAACAGGCCGCCAGCAGGGTTTTCCTGCACCGACAACACTGGGCTGCTCAGCAGAAAACGCGCCTTGCCGGAGCTGGAAACCCTCAGCGTACTGCCCCGCGGCGGCGGCACTTGCTGGGTATTGAGGTAGTTGCGGATGCGCCATTTCCAGGCGTCGGGCAGGCGCCAGTAGCCGTGGGTCATGCCCGGATTGCCGGCGCCTTTGCCTTTGTTGATGCGTGGCAATTCGGCGCGGCGGATCAGCAGATCGACCCGCGTGGCACCGGCTTCCAGCGCGGTGGCGGCGCTGTCCATCGCTGAAGCGCCACCGCCGATGACCGCGACGCGCTTGCCTTCGAACCAGTCGTCTTGCAGGCCATCGGCGGAGTGCGCCCACAGCTGACGCGGCACCTGCTGAGCAAAATCCGGCACCCAGGGGCCGCCCAATCCGTCACGCCCGGTGGCAAGCACCACGTGGCGGGCGAGCAGGCGTTGGGTCTGCCCTGCCGCTTCGACATCCAGTTCGACGATGCCATCAGCCCTTGGCGCCACGCGAGCCACGCGGTGTTCGTTACGCACATCCAGCGCCAGCACCTTGCGATACCAACGCAGGTAGTCCGCCCATTGCAGGCGCGGAATCTTGTCCAGCGCCGCCCAGCCTGCGTCGCCAAACTGCGCTTCGAACCAGGCGCGGAAGGTCAGCGCGGGCAAACCCAGCGCCGGGCCGGTGAGTTGCTTGGGCGAACGCAGGGTTTCCATGCGCGCGGTGGTCGCCCACGGCCCTTCGAAACCTGCGGGAGCCTGATCGAAAATCACGGCGGCCACGCCCAGATGACGCAGCTCTGCCGCCAACGCAAGACCGGCCATGCCGCCACCGATGATTGCCACCTCCAGCACCGGCGCGTCCTGATCGAGACGCGGCTTGACCCACGGATTGGCAGGCAGGTCGAGCCAGGTCAGATCCTGACGCAGGCGCGCCTCCAACACTGCGAGGCCAGTGGGGGCAATCGATTCGGACATGTTCGGTACTCGGCATGGCGACCGGGCGAAGGTGCCCGATCCTTGACTCAAATCACTTCAAAAAGCATTCCAGAATTGCAAAATATGAATTCATTAAGCCTTTGAATGCTGAAACCGAATACTAAAAGGCGCTTTTTATTCTCGCAATGCGCAAAAAAGCATATTGATATTCCTGAAAAGAATGAGCGCGTTAACAGGACCGGTACGCTATTCGGCGTAGATGCTCTGCAACAGCGCATCGTGGGCACTGGCTTCATGCATCAGCATCTCGGGCAGCAGGCGTTTGGCCGAGCTGGCAATCTCGTCGATCAAGGCCCGCGCCACATCGGACAGCGGGTTGGCAAAGGCCGAGATGAGGCCAAAGAAGAACGGGATGTTGCAGGCAATCGGCCGCACCACTACTCCTTCCACCGGCACACCCATGGCGGTGAACGGATCGATCAGCGCCACACCCAGACCGACGCGAGCCATCTGCATCGCGATCAGAGAGGTGTTGGTGTCGAGCATGCGCGGGGTCTTGCCGCCAGCGTCGGCAAAGGCCTTGTCGATGCGACGGCGGAAGCGATAAGGGTTGGCCATGGTGACCAGGGTCTGCTCGGCGAGCAGGTCCATCGGCAATACATCGAGGGCCGCCAGCGGCGAGTCGGCGGGCAGGACGGCGACGCACGGGGCCTCGCCGATCCAGTGAATGTCCAGGCCGCGATGCTCCAGGGGCAGGCTTACGGCGCCAAGGTCCATGGTTTTCGACAGGACCGCTTGCACGACGTTTTCCGGGGACATGCTCTGCAGCTGAATCTGTTGCGGACGAAGGTGCTCAGGCAAGCGCGCCAAAGCGCTGGGCAACAGCCCGGCCGCGAGGGCGGAAATGGCCACGAGCTTGATCTGATGGTTTTCGTCCTGAGCGATGTGCTGCGCGCGCTGGCGAATGTTGCGAATCCCCAGCAAGGCGCTTTCGACCTCGCCGTACATCATGAACGCCTTGTGGGTCGGCGTGACCTTCGGCCCGCTGCGCTCGAACAGGGCAAACCCCAGCTCCTGTTCCAGCTCCTGAATGACCCGGGTCACCGAAGGCTGAGAACGCCCGAGCATTTTTCCCGCCGCAGTGACACTGCCGGCCGACATCACAGCAGCAAAGGCTTCCAGCTGACGCAGATCCATAAGTACGCCTTACACAATCCTGAACGAGGGGAGCCGCTCTGCGCGATCCCCGGTGGTGGGGCGAAAGTCTACACGCAGTTGTCGGATGCAGGCTTGCGTCAATCTGTCAGAGAGGGGGGGCTGAACCACCGCCTGCGTCCGAGGCGGCCCAGACCGTCGTAACCTGCGGCTGCTCCTACAGGTGGTGTAGTGCCCAGGACGTGTGATCGTTCTTATCCACCAATCAAGAAATTCCCCGGCCGCTCGCCCTCTCCTGCTTCCAGAACCGGCACCTGGGCTTCGTCCTTGAGGTTGACCCCCGACAACTGCCGACGGCACGCCTCGCGCATCAGGTAAAGCAACTTGTGCGCGGCCATGGCGTAGCTCATGCCCTCCAGGCGCACGTTGGAGATGCAGTTGCGCGCGGCGTCGTTGAGGCCGACCCGTGGTGCGTAGGTGAAATACAGGCCCAGGCTGTCCGGCGAGCTGAGACCGGGGCGTTCGCCGATGAGGATCACCACCATCCGCGCCTTGAGCAGTTCGGCGACTTCATCGGCCACCGCCACGCGGCCCTGCTCCACCAATACCACGGGCGCCAGGCTCCAGCCCTCCTGCGCTGCCATCTCGTCGATGCGCGCCAGCATCGCCGGGCTGTGCCGTTGCACCGCCAACGAAGATAGCCCATCGGCAACGACGACCGCGAGATCAAAGCCTTCGGGATGGTTTTCAACGTAAGTGCGCAATTGCTCCACCGAATCGGCCGACAAGCGTCGCCCCAAGTCCGGGCGTTGCAGGTAGATATTGCGATCGGGCGCCGAGCTGTGAACGGCCAGGGTCTCGCGCCGGCGGGCCTGCAACTGCTCGCTCAAGGCGGCGTGATCGAACGGCAGGTGCACGGCATCCCGGGCTTGCGCGTGGGCGAACTGGAAGTCCAGTTGCGCGGCGGTCGGCAGGCTGGTGCCCGCATGCCCCAGGGCGATGCGCGCCGAGGTCAGCGAGCGCAGCTGACGCCAGGCATCGGCCTGGGCCGGCGAGTTGCTGTGGTCATCACTCATGGCCAATCCTTCTTCTTTCCACTGCTCGTTCAGTCGCCAATTCAACCGCTACTTCAGCCATCAATTCAACTGCGCCAACGCCTTGCGAAACAGCGGCGGCACGCCCTGCCCCAGCCGTACGCCGCCGTCATCCTGACGCAGGATGTCCATGCGCGTCAGCCACTCTTCGAACTCCGGCGCCGGACGCAGGCCGAGGGTCTTGCGCGCATACAAGGCGTCGTGGAACGAAGTGGTCTGGTAGTTCAGCATCACGTCGTCGGAACCGGGAATGCCCATGATGAAGTTAATCCCGGCGACACCGAGCAGGGTCAACAGCATGTCCATGTCGTCCTGGTCGGCTTCGGCGTGGTTGGTGTAGCAGATGTCGCAGCCCATGGGCACGCCCAGCAGCTTGCCGCAGAAGTGATCTTCCAGCCCTGCGCGGATGATCTGCTTGCCGTTATACAGGTACTCCGGGCCGATGAAGCCGACCACGGTGTTGACCAGGAACGGGTTGAATTGCCGCGCCACGGCGTAGGCGCGGGTTTCGCAGGTCTGCTGGTCGACGCCGTGGTTGGCGTTGGCCGACAGCGCACTGCCCTGCCCGGTCTCGAAATACATCAGGTTGTTGCCCAACGTTCCGCGCTTGAGGCTCAGGCCTGCTTCGTAGCCTTCGCGCAGGATTTCCAGGCTGATGCCGAAGCTGCTGTTGGCCGCCTCGGTGCCTGCGATGGACTGAAACACCAGGTCCAGCGGCACGCCCTTTTCGATTGCCGCCACCGATGAGGTGACGTGGGTGAGCACGCAGGACTGGGTGGGAATCTCGTAGTGACGGATCACGCCGTCGAGCATCTTCAGC
>CAURWS010000471.1:0-4125 GCA_963528485.1 uncultured Pseudomonas sp.
CTGCTCACGCTCGCTGCGCAGCAGGCGGTTGAGCGAGTCGGTCAGGCGCAGCAGTTCGCTGGGGTGATTTTCGCTGAGGCTTTCCCGCGAGCCGACTTCCACTTGATCGAGCTCTTTGCTCATGCCGCGCAACGACCGCAAGCTCCAGGTCAGGCCGCCCCACAGCAGCACCAGCAACACGAGCAAGGCCCCGCCAAAGCCCAGATAGAGCTTCTTGCGCAGGCCGGAAATGGTTTCCTGATACTCGCGCACCGGTTGCACGGCGACGATGCTGAACGCAGCATTGCGCCCCCCCCAGCAGCTTGACCTCGACATCGTAGACGAAGAATTCTTCGCCGCTGGGCTGGCGGATCTTGGCAAATTCGGTGCCCAGCCCGTCATAGCGCGGCTGGTACTCGATGTTTTCGTCCTCGGTGGCCCGGGAACGCCACACCAGCTTGCCGCTGCGGTTGTAGATGTAGCCCAGCAGGCGGCTGTCGGGCAGGCTGAATTGCTCGCCGGGCAAGAGACTGGGCATCAACAGCCGGTCGTCCTCGACCCGCGCCGCGGAGATCAGCGTGGTCACATCCGAGGCCAGGCGTTTTTCGATGGAGCTTTCCAGCGCCAGACTGAACGCGCTCTGCAAGGCAGGCAGCATCAGCAGCATGAAAATGACCGCCAGGGTGGCGGCGGCCAGCATCAACCGGACGCGCAGCGATCGAATCATCGACAGCGCTCAGTGAACAGGTAGCCCAGACCGCGCACGGTATCGATGGGCTTGAAGCCGTCCGGGCCTTCAAGCTTGCGCCGCAGGCGGCCGACCAGTACCTCGATCACGTTCGGATCACGCTCGTCGTCATCCGGATACAGCTGCTCCATCAGGCGCTCTTTGGGCACCACTTGCTGGTGGTGGCGCATGAGGTATTCGAGAATCCGGTATTCGTAGGCCGTCAGCGCCAGCGGCTGTTCGTCCAGCGACGCCTGCTTGCGGTTGATGTCCAGGGTCAGCGGCCCGGCGATGATGGTCGACTGGGTAAAGCCGCTGGAACGACGCAGCAACGCATTGAGCCGCGCCTCCAGCTCTTCGAACTGAAACGGCTTGACCACGTAGTCGTCGGCGCCGGCGGCCAGCCCTTCGACCTTGTCCTGCCAGTTGCCGCGAGCGGTGAGGATCAGGATCGGAAACGCCTTGTTCTGGGCGCGCAGCTGACGAATCAGGTCCAGCCCGCCCATGCCGGGCAGACCCAGGTCGATGACCGCCAGATCATGATTGAACTGCCCGACCTGATACAGCGCCTCATCGGCATTGCCCACCGCTTCGACCACATGACCGCTTTCGGTCAGACGGGTCTGCAAGTGATGACGCAACAGGGCTTCATCTTCGACAACCAGCAGTTTCATGACGCTCTCCCAGGCACAGACATACCTCTCGATTGGTGATCCTTGAACGCAGACGGCTTACAACCGGTGGTGCACAGGCAAGTAATTGTCGGGACCCTCGCTCAGGCTAGCCGATTGCGACGCATAGGCGGCGCTCATCGCAGGGGCAGCCTGGGACAGTTTAGCCGTGCTCGACATCATTATTCCCGAGAGTTTTTTACTGTTGCGGGCCAGGTCGACGCGCGAGACGTCGGTGTTGCCCTCAGTGGCTTGCGCAGCGGCGCTGCCACCCAGAAAAGCCAGAGCCAGAAACAACTTGTTGATCGCCAGCATGTGCAGGTCCTCCGGCGCCAGGCGCCTTGGTGGGTACGGCACCGAGAATACGCAGCAGGCGCTGAACCCCTCCTGAACACCCTCTGAACCTGCGCTGAACACATCGGTAGCGCACGGGGTCGGAACCTGTGCGGCACAATCGTCTAGGCTCAACGCCAGACGAGCCCTCTATGTAAGGAGAAGAACATGCGTTACCTGATCGCCTTCGCCCTCATCTGCCTGGCGGGCCTTGCGCAGGCCCAAGTGCAAACCCGCACTATCAATTACCAGAGCGCCGACGGCACCAAACTGGTTGGCTATTACGCCTACGACGACGCCATCAAGGGGCCGCGTCCCGGCATCGTGGTGGTGCATGAATGGTGGGGCCTGAACGACTACGCCAAGCGCCGCGCCCGCGATCTGGCTGTACTGGGTTACAGCGCCATGGCCATCGACATGTATGGCGAAGGCAAGAATACCGAGCACCCGAAAGACGCCATGGCCTTCATGCAGGCCGCCACCGCCGATGCCGCAGCCTCCGCCAAGCGCTTTGACGCGGGTGTCGAACAACTGAAGAAACAGCCCGAGACCAACCCTCAGAAAATCGCCGCCATCGGCTACTGCTTCGGCGGCGGCGTGGTGCTGGATGCCGCGCGCCGTGGCGAACCGCTGGCGGCCGTGGTGAGTTTCCACGGCGCGCTGGCGACCAAGACTCCGGCCAAGGAAGGCGTGACCAAAACGCCAATACTCGTTGAGCACGGCAATGGCGACACCATGGTCACCCCGCAAAACGTCGCGGACTTCAAGAAGGAGATGGACGCCGCCAAGGTCGACTACAAGTTCGTCGGCATCGACGGCGCCAAGCACGGCTTCACCAATCCGGACGCCGACAAGCTGAGCCACGGGGATCACGGCGGCCCGGACATCGGCTACAACCAGACCGCCGACATGAGCTCGTGGGCAGACATGAAGGCGTTTCTCAAAGAGCAGTTCGCGAAGAATTCGACGTTGTAGTTGCCAAACTAACGCCGACAGGGGATCCACCTTGCCTGCTTGGGTGGCTGACCCACCGCTTTCGCCAGCAAGCCGGCTCCCACATTGATCGCGCCGAACCGGACGTTACGGTCAACGCGAAGCCTGTGGGAGCCGGCTTGCTGGCGAATACGGTGGATCGGTTGTACGAAAATATCCAGAACAACCTCGGTTATCGCGCCAGCCCCACCTTCAGCAGCTTGCCGTCATCCTCGTCGGTGAGCACATACAGATAGCCATCCGGCCCCTGACGCACATCGCGAATGCGCGATTTCAGCTCGCCCAGCAGGCGCTCTTCGTGCACCACCTTGTCATCCTTGAGCTCCAGCCGGATCAGCACCTGCGCGGAGAGCGCACCGATGAAGACGTTGTGGTCCCACGGCTTGAAGGTGCCCGAATCGTAGAACGCCATGCCGCTGATGCCCGGTGACTTTTCCCAGACGTGGAACGGGTTCTTCACGCCTTCGACGATCTTGCCCTTGGCTTCAGGGATCGGCTGGCCGTTGTAGTCGATGCCGAAGGTCGAAATCGGCCAGCCATAGTTGGCGCCGCGTTCGATGATGTTGATTTCGTCGCCGCCCATGGGGCCGTGCTCGTTGGTCCACAGCGTGCCGGACCAAGGGTTGAGCGCGGCGCCCTGCTGATTGCGATGGCCGTAGCTCCAGATCTCGGGGCGCACGTTTTTCTGGCCGACGAAGGGATTGTCTTTGGGCACCGAGCCATCGGGGTACAGGCGCACGATCTTGCCTTGCAGCTTGTCCAGGTCCTGCGCAGTCGGGCGGTTATTGTTTTCGCCCAGGGCGATGAACAGATAGCCGTCACGGTCGAAGACGATGCGTGAACCAAAGTGGTTGCCCACCGACAGTTTCGGCTGCTGCTGGAAGATTCGCGTGAAGCCTTCGAGTTGGGTCAGGTCTTCGGACAGGCGCCCGCGCCCCGCCGCCGTGCCACCGGTCTTGCCATCCGGCCCCTCCTCGGCGTAGGTCAGGTAGACCATGCGGTCCTTGGCGAAATCCGGCGACAGCTCGACATCCAGCAAACCGCCCTGCCCTTGCACCCAGACCTTGGGCACGCCGGAAATCGGCGCCGACAGCTTGCCCTCAGGGGTGACCAGCCGCAGGCTGCCGGTACGCTCGGTCACCAGCATGCCCTTGTTGTCCGGCAGGAAGGCCACGGCCCACGGATGCTGCAAGCCCCCCACGACCTCGTCCACCGTCAGCGTGCCCTCCTCACTCTTGTAGGTGGCGGCCGTGGCCAGCAGCGGCAGACTAAAGAACACGGTGGCACACAGACTGGCAATCAACGTCGGGCGAAGCAGGGTTTTATGCAACATGGGCGATTCCTTTTGCTGAGGTTTGACGTGGGCTGTCGAGAAGACGTATTGCCCACTCAATGGCTGCCACGTTGAGTGCTGCCCGAAGG
>CAURWS010000472.1:0-4119 GCA_963528485.1 uncultured Pseudomonas sp.
TCTCACCTGACCTACAGCCGACCGCAGGGCATTTCGTTCTGGTTCGGATCCCTGAGCTTAACGAAGCAACCTTTAAGCAACTAGTAATCGACGCGGGCGATTGGTACCTAAAGCCTCTCAACCCGGCTTTCCCAATGAGGGTCTATGAGGAAGGGTGGGAGGTGATAGGTACGGTCGTGGACGCAATGATCCCGTCCCAGCTCCTCAATTTGGCTTGGAAGCCTCGATAAACAGACCGCCAATAGGCGGTTTTTTTTTGGGACACCTCTAAATAAACAAAACGTGTTGACGGCAGACTAAACAAGTTGTTTACTTGAGCCATCTAAATCAGCACGGAGCTTCCCCACATGACCACCTCAACAATCACCTTCGCAGGCTTCACTGGCTCGCTCGGCAAGGGTGTCGCACCGCGCGAGCTTCAATGCTTGCTCGCGGTTGCAGCAGGCCAGTCAACGAAAGAAACGGCTCGCGATCTCGGTATCGCACCCGACACCGTGAAAAAACGGATTTTGGCTTTGACAACAAAGCTGGGCGTGACTCGCCGCGCGGCACTCGTCGCAAAAGCTTTCGCTCTGGGCTTGATCAGCTTCGCCAGCGCTGCCAGCCCCTCCCCTGAAAATCATCATTCTGAGAACGAACACGACGGCATCCTGATCGCGTAACGCCGAAGCAGCGGCGTGCGCCTCCAGCGGGGACGCAGTCCGGTGCCAAGGTAGGTTTCCTGAGCGCACACACATGAATTTGCAGGCAGGTATCAACATGATCAGCGTGAATATTGCGATTGAATACGGACCGCTCTACTTGGCTGAAACGCAGGTCAATTCTGACCAGATGAAACCCAAGATGACGACGCTCAAAGAGCTGGCCGACTTGATCAAGATGGACCGTAGCGCGGCGCGGCGTTACGTGCTGCGTTTGGGCATCGAGCCAAAGCGCGGTCGAACCGCGTCGAGTGGCTTCCAGGCAGCGCTGGTCTTCACGCCCGAGCAGGTCAATCAGATCGTCGAAGCAAGGGAGGCAGACGGGTACTGCTAACCAACTTTGTCCGTAAAGTCGACGCAAAGCGACACAAAGCACTACCAACTAATAACGAAACTTTACTGAAAGCCAAGTTACTCGGCGGGCTACCGGCTTGCCCGGAGGAAATCAAAGTGACCAACTATGAAAGTGGCAGCCGCGCTGCCGACAAGTTTGTTGTCCGCATGCCGGAAGGCCTGCGCAGCCAGGTGGAAAGCGAGGCCGACGCTTCGGATCGCTCAATGAACGCCGTAGCTGTGCGCGCGCTGAGGGAATATCTGGACGGTCGCCAACGCAAGAAGGCTTTGCTCGATGCGTTGGAGCAAGCGACGGCGTGGGTCGACAAAGTCCGTGTCAACCAGATTTCCGAAACGGACGAAAACGTCAACCAACAACAAAACGCACCGCAAAATATTCCGGGAATTATTCCTGCTGGCTGGACTGATGCCCAGGTGCTGCAGTTCTGTTCGGTCGCTCTGCGCCATGTGGTTGTCCAGGGCGATCTGAAGTTCAGCGACATCAACGACGGGCTGCGCTACATGGCAGACCTTGGCCAGCCTGCGTTTGTGCGCGCTTTCGATATCGACGAACACGTCAAGCTGGTCAAGGACGCCGAGCGTTACCGCTGGCTGCGTGACCGCACCTGCATCGAGGACGCGGACAACGACCTGATGGTCGTGCGCGGTGACGCGTACTTCGACGGGGCGGAACTGGACCGCGAAATCGACAACGGTATGCGCCTTGATCGACTGATGGAAAAGCATGGAGAGACTGAACCATGCGCGGACTGATCCTCATCCTGCTAGTCACCTTGGCCAGCCTCGCCAACGCCGAGCAGCCCCAGCAGGTGATCGACGTTCAGCACGACTCGTTGCGGGGCGCGACGTGCTGGATCATTCCTGGCACTGGCATCAGCTGCCTGCCCGATTCGCTCCTGCACAACGCCACCCCAAAAACCCAGAAAAAACGAGTCTCTCCGGCCAGCTCGACGCCAGAAAACGATGGCCTCAACGCCGGTTCACTCCCGCATAACGAGAGGGTTCGACTATGACCCGCTACGGCAACGGCCCCTTGGCTAAGCGTCTGCTCGCCCTGTACGACGCCCTACAGCGCCGCGAGACGCCGGTGGTCCAGATCGCCGAGATGGCTGTCACTTGCGGCATCAACCCACGTCAGCTGCTGGCAGACCAATTCTGCATGAGGGCTTGAACATGATTAAGCGCCGAGCAATATCAGCTGCCGCCCTCCCCGCCATCGGCAAAACATTCGCCGGCGGCTTCTACGCGGGTCGGATCTACTTCGACGGCGGCGAGTACGCGCTGATCGATTCGGGCCAGGATTACGAATCCTCTGCCCACTGGTGGGATCACTCAGGCCCGCGCCCGCGCATTCGTGATGCCACGTCGCGTTTTGACGGCATGGCCAACACGATGGCGATGAGTAGAGAAGGCAGCACGATCGCCACAAAAGTGTTGAACATGAACATCCGTGGCTCCTGGGGCTGGCATATCCCGAGTATCGAGGAGCTGCAGGTCATCCGCTCCAACTTGCTCCAGCTCGATGACTGGGACCATCGCATGTGCGCCCACGCGCCACAGGCGTTTCGCTGCGCCCATCAATACTGGTCCAGCACGCAGAAAGAGAACGCCGCGACGGCATGGCTGATGGGGATGTACCCGTGGGCGGTGCCGGATACCAATTGGGTCAGCGGGTGCAACGGTATCCGGCCAGTCAAGGTGCTGCTGATCAAGGACACACCGTTCGTTCATGCGCCACAAAACGCTGATGCGCAAAACATGGCGCGGGATCTGTCAGGCCTGACCGACAGCCCGGAGGTGGCCGAAGTGCTCGGGCGCTTCGTGAACGAAGACACCGGACGTTTCTATGGGCGAACTGATGAACTGGTCGCCGCTCTGGCAGCGATAGGAGGCAGGCCGTGAAATCTCACGCATCCCGCATCAACACGACGGTGTACAAGGCAACCGTTCCGGAGAACGAGATCACCGCCGCCCTGTGCGAACTGCTGGCCAAGCAAAACGGCTTCACGCTGGAAGGCACGAACGTGCGCTGCCGTGGCTGGCACACCACCAAAACCGTCAACGCGGGGCTGGAACACAACTGGGAGATCGAGGTGACGGTCGACCACTTACAGGAGGTGGCCCAGTGATCCACTTTCAGTGCAAAGGTTGTCGCCATGAGCGGACGGAGGACGACAGCCCGGACGCCCGCCAGGGCTTCTGCGAATCCTGCGTGGCGATCGGCAAGAATCTCAAGCCGATCGTGCAGGTCCGTAAATGGCAGGCGCGCGACGGCAGCTATCACGACACCTTGGAGCTTGCCGAGCAGCACCAGCTTCGCAGCGAGCTGGAGGCGGCGTTGAAGGCCTGTGATGGGTATGTGCAGCGCCAGGCGACGCATCTGCTCAGTCACTTCAACATCACGCGCAAAGGTGAGAGGGCGCCCCTGCCGATCCCGCCAACTACGGAACCGCCGCGACCGAAGACCATGAGCCCAGTTGCATTTCTTGTGGTCATGGCCTTCGGCTTCGCGATGGGCTTTCTTGTCCGAGGGGATATTTGGCTATGACGATGATCAAGCGCTTCGATATCAACACCGCCGGGCGCGACTTCGCTGTCGGCGACATCCACGGCTATTTCAGCAAGTTGCAGGCCGCGCTGGAAGCTGTTCAGTTCAACCCTGCAATCGACCGCCTGTTCAGCGTCGGCGATCTGGTCGACCGAGGACCTGAATCCGACCAGTTGGACGTGTGGCTGGCCAAGCCATGGTTCCACGCCGTGCGCGGAAACCACGAACAGATGGTGGTGGAATCCCTCCATTTCGACCCGCGTGGCGGCATGAGGGATATGCACCTGGCCAACGGCGGCGCCTGGCTTTATGGGCGTGACTCAACCGAGATCAGGTGTTTTGCTGACCTGCTGGCCGATCTGCCGCTGGTGATGGAGGTCATGACGCCAGCGGGCCTGGTGGGCATTGTTCACGCAGACTGTGCATACCAGAGCTGGAAGGAATTCACATGGGCGCTGGAAAACGCCGGGCCGAGTGAGGTGGATCATCTGCAGGCAGCCGCCCAGTGGTCACGCA
>CAURWS010000473.1:0-4109 GCA_963528485.1 uncultured Pseudomonas sp.
GATCCGCCTGATGGGCGTGCTGTCCAGCGCGGTTGCGCAAGACCCTGAGCCGCTCAAGCTTTGGGCGCAGCACTATGGCGTCGAGGCCTACCGCGCGCGTTTCAACGAGCTGTTGCAGGAGTTGCGCTGATGCCCCTGGCGATGCCCGTAGGCGTACTGATCGCGCTGCTGTTCGGCGTGATGGTCTGGTTGCTGCCAGCGATCAAGGTGACGGCGGCCATGATCGGTATCGCAGCGATCCTGACCATCATCCGCCGCCCCCTGCGCGGCCTGCTGCTGTTCGGCGTGCTGGCAACTTTTCTGCCTTATTCGACGGTGCAGATCGGCATCCGCACCACGGTTTCGGAGGCCCTTCTGATGTTGGTCTGGGCAAGCATCCTCGCCCACCGGCTGTTCGCGCTTTACAACCCGCCGCTGCTCCTGCTGCGTACCGAACGCTGGCTGATCGCACTGATGCTGTTCAGCGCCCTGCCCTTCGTGGCGGGTCAACTGATGGTGCACGCTGAGGGCAACGGGCCGATCAACTGGGTGCGCTGGTTGTTCAACCTGTCGCCGCTGTTTCTGGTGCCGCGCCTGTTGGCCGACGAAAAGTCCCGGGAGCAGATGACCATGGCGATTCTGCTCGGCACGCTGTTCATGCTACTGCTGTCGATTGCGGTGTACCTGAAGGACGGCAACTCAACGGCGATCATCTCGGTGATCGGCGGCCTGGGTTACAGCAATCTGGATACCCTCAATCAAGGGCTGCTCGGGCTGTCCAATCGCATGGGCACGCCCTGGACGCACCCCAATATCGCTGGCGGCGCCATGGCCATGCTGCTGCCGTTGGCGTTCTGCATCGGCATTACCCGTGAGGGCGCGGTGCGGCATCTGGGGTTGGCGGTGGCTGTGCTGGCCCTGGCCGGGCTGTTGTTGACCGGCTCGCGCGGGGCGCTGGTGAGTCTGGTGGTGGTCATGTGCTGGATGGCCCGCAGACGTGTACCGTACGTGGGGCGCATGTTGATGGCGGGGGCCATTTTCGGCGCCCTGCTTTTGATGTTCTACCCGCCGCTGCAGGAGCGTTTCATTGGTCTGTTCAGCAGCGAGGACGCCAGTACGGCGGTGCGTTTAGAGGAATATTCGCACTTCACCGACGCCATGAAGATGTTCCCGCTGGGCATCGGCTTCAAGGTCGATCCGCCGGTGCCGGGCACGGGCCTGTGGGGGATCTCCAACCTGTGGCTGAACTACGTCTACAAGCTGGGCGTGCCCGGCATGCTGCTGTTCGTGGGAGTGACCGTCAGTTGGTGGCGCGAGGCCCGTCTGCCGAACAATCAGGTCACGCTTAACCGCGACACGGCGCTTTGGCTGGGCACCCGCGTGGGCGTGCTGGCCGCGCTGCTCAGTGGCGTGTTCGACCACTATTTCAGCTTCACCACGGTGTTGATCGCGCTGTTCTGGCTGCTGCTGGGCCTGAACCTGCACGAGGCTCGACGCCTGCAGATCAAAGCGCAACGCCTCGCCTCTGATGTCCGGGAGAAACCATGAAGCACCGCATGATGCACTCGCACAACCTGCGCCAGGCCCTGCCCGACTACGCGCGCAAGATGGGGGTCAGCACCCAGGAACTGGAAAGCACCTACAACTGGATGCTGGCCAACGAGGTGTGCTTCGAAACGCCGATGAAGGACAAGACCCTGTGCTTCATCAGCTACCTGAACATCGAGCCACGCATCGAACCGCCCTTGGCGCGGCGCTTTTACCGGCTGTTGGCCAAGGAGACACCCGGCGCGCTGATTCCGCTCTACGGCATCAACTGGCCGACCCTGCGCGACCGCATGCTGCGCACCTGGGAGCAGGCCTACAACATCCTCATCTGCAAGATCCCCAGCCACACCCTGCGCCTGTTCTGGCTGCGCATGGGCGGGGCGAAAATCGGCAAGGGTTCGTCGGTGTGGCGCAACACGGAAATCCTCGGCGTCGACGGCTTGCGCATCGGCGACGACAGCACCGTCGGCTGGCATTGTCAGCTCGATGCGCGGGGCGGGTTGTTCATCGGCAATCACGTGACCGTTGCCTCCCACGTGCTGATCATCGCTGGTGGCCACGACCTGCAGGCCCCGGAATTCTGGGCCGTGGGCGGGCCGGTGTACATTCGCGACTACGCCTGGGTTGCCAGCCGCGCGCTGCTGTCGTTCGGCGCCGACATCGGTGAAGGCGCGGTGGTCGGTGGCGGCACCGTGGTCTCCAAACCCATCCCGCCCTACGCCATCGTCAGCGGCCCGAACGACGAGATCAAAGGCGAGCGCGCCCGTGGCCTCAACTACAAAGTGGGCGGCAAAGGCCTGTTCACTTTGTTCCACTGAGCCGCCACGGTGCCAGGCTCGGCATTGCTCGGCTCGACCCTGTGGCTGACCCTGGCCACCCTCACCGGGCTGGCCGCCGGGTTTGCCCGAGAGTGGCTGTTGGTCGCCGCCTGGGGCGCGGGTGGGCGCAGCGACGCGTTTCTGGTCTCGCTGTTCCTGCCTGAAGCCTTGCGCATGGCCCTGGCCGCCGGCCTGCTCAGCGCCGCCGCCTTGCCGCTGTATCAGCAACGCTCACCTGAGCAGCAGCAGGACTGGCTGGGCGCGCTGGCCCCACGGGCGTTGCTCTGCGGATTGGGGTTGAGCGTGCTACTGAGCGCAGGCGCTGCGCTATGGGTGCGCCTGATCGGCCCGGGGCTGGATGACGCCGGCTATCTGCAGGCCGCTGGCTCTTTGCACTGGCTGGCCTGGTCGGCGCCGGGCTTTGTGCTGCATGCCCTGCTCTGCGTGCCGCTGCAGGCGCGATCACGCTTCGTGCTGGCGGGGCTGGGTTCGCTGCTGTTCAACCTGCCGCCGGTGGTCTATCTCGCCCTACTGCGCCAAGATGCAACGCCTACGGGGCTGGCCTGTGCGTGCTTGTTGGGCAGCCTGTTGATGCCCGGCCTGTTGCTGCCGAGCCTGTGTCGCGAGGGCTGGAAACCCTGGCGTATTTCACGTGCGCCGGGTGCGGGTCGTGAGCTGCTGCAACGCATCGGCCCCTTGCTCAGCAGCAACCTGGCCAGTCAGGGCCTCGCGCTGATAGAGCGCATGGTTGCCTCGTTACTGGGGGAAGGCGCGGTGACATGGGTGAACCTGGCGCGCAAGCTGATCAACCTGCCGCTCATCGCGCTGATGAGCCTGAATCAGGTGCTGCTGGGGATGATGAGCGGCACCGAAGGCGAACAGCGCATGGGGCTGCTGCGCAAAGGCCTGAGCAGCGCGACATTGCTCACCGTTCCGGCAGTGGCCGGGTTGATCGGCGCGGCGGGCGCACTGGTGGCGCTGTTGCTGCCCAATCAGGCGGTTGAGGGGCCGTTGCCAGGGTTGCTCGCATGGTTCGCCGTGCCGCTGATGTTCGGCGCCTGGAACGCCCTGCTCGCCCGCTATGCCTACGCGGCTGGGGATACGCGCTTGCCGCTCAAGTGCGAGCTGACCGGGAGCCTGCTCAACGCGATCCTGCTGGGCGTGTTGCCGTTTGTGTTCGGGTTGATCGGCATTGCCCTGGCCGCTGTCTGTGGCTCGATCCTGACCGGGCTGCTCTTGATGCGTCGTCAGCAACTGCTGCACGCATTGCCCTGGCGTCAGCAGTGGCTGCTGGGCGCGGCAATCATGCTGCTGGCGGCGACCCTGCTGCATCCGCTGAGCAACATCCGGCTGCAACTGGGCCTGAGCTGTGCCTATGGCGCGCTGTTGCTGGTGGGCATGGCGTTGTGGCTTAAGCCGTGGCGATTGGTCAACGGCTGATCAGTGCGCTTGCGGCCAGACACCGGCATTGCGCTCATCGGCCGTGGCACACAGCTGCTTGACGGTCTGACGCAACCAGCGATGGGCCGCCTTTGCCAGAAACGCCTGGACAATCGACACCGACCCGCCTCTGCCGAAGGCGTAGGAGTCCGGCTTGCCGACGATCTGGCGCGCAGCGGCAGCAAAGCCAGACGCCCCGGTATCCCAGACACACCGCATTGACAGGTTTCACGACTGCTGCGCAGCCGATCGCCGACAAGTCCATTGGCGATGAACGACAAGGGACAGGCTAGAAGACCAAAACCTGAGCAGGCGGGGCTGCAT
>CAURWS010000474.1:0-4105 GCA_963528485.1 uncultured Pseudomonas sp.
CATCCACCCCTCTCACCTCTGACATTACCTCACTTAAAGACACAAGCTTGCTCACTCCCCACCGGTGATCACGTGCTATTTCTGTGAGCCATCATCATGCTGCAGGTTCGCCTGGTTCACGTTGCTGCCCGGCGGTACGCCACGGGTCAGCCAGACGTTACCCCCGATGGTCGAGCCCTTGCCGATGGTGATGCGCCCCAGAATGGTCGCGCCGGCGTAGATGACCACATCGTCCTCGACAATCGGGTGACGCGCATGGCCCTTCTGCAATTGACCGTCTTCGTCGGCCGGGAAGCGTTTCGCACCCAGGGTCACGGCCTGATAGATGCGTACGCCCTCGCCGATGATCGCGGTTTCGCCGATGACCACGCCGGTCCCGTGATCGATGAAGAAGCTCGGGCCGATCTGCGCGCCGGGGTGGATGTCGATGCCGGTGGCCGAATGGGCCAGTTCCGAGCTGATTCGCGCCAGCAACGGCAAGCCGTTGTTGTACAGATGGTGCGCCAGACGATGATGGATCACCGCCAGAATCCCCGGATAGCACAGCAACACCTCATCGACGCTGCGCGCGGCCGGGTCGCCGTGATAGGCGGCCAGCACGTCGGTGTCGAGAATGCGGCGGATGTTCGGCAAGGCGCTGGCAAAGTCCTGAATAAGGCGCTCGGCGTGCACATCCGCGCAGCTCGCGTCTTCGCCCCGCTGACGGGCGACGTAGCGCAATTCCAGACGCGCCTGATCCAGCAACGAGTTCAGGGCGACGTCCAGGGTGTGGCCGACGTAGAAGTCTTCGCTCTCTTCGCGCAGGTCCACCGGGCCCAGACGCATCGGGAACAGCGCGCCGCACAGGGCTTCAAGAATATCGCGCAGGGCCTCGCGGGAAGGCAGCTCGCGGCCACCCTTCTCGCCACTCACGCGGCCGTTACGTGTGCGCCAGTCATCACGTGCGGCGCGCAGCTCACCCACGATCCGCTGCAACTGCCAGTGGCCGGTCAATCCCTCGGCGCAGTCTTGCGGGGACAGTTCGGGAATAGTGCTCACGCAGATTTCTCCTCAGTTCAACGGCTCGTCAGGCAGGACATGGCCGAAGGTGGGATCACTCTACGGCAATCTTTTGTAGCGAAAAAATAACAATTTTCGTGAGGCTATAACCCACAGCCAATCGGGAATCATCCGGTTGCCCTGTCCGAAACGTCTGCCTATAGTCCAGCGACTCACTTGTGGATGCATCGATACGACCATGATCAAACAACAGCTCGACCGTTTTCATCGCCTGGACCTGCTGGGCGCGCCCACGCCGCTGGAAAAACTCGAACGCCTGTCGGCCTGGGCCGGTCGCGACATTTATGTGAAGCGCGATGACATCACGCCGCTGGCCATGGGCGGCAACAAGTTGCGCAAGCTCGAATACCTGGCCGCCGATGCGCTGGCTCAGGGCGCTGACACGCTGATCACCGCAGGCGCCATCCAGTCCAACCATGTCCGCCAGACCGCTGCGCTGGCGGCCAGGCTGGGCCTGGGTTGTGTTGCGCTGCTGGAAAACCCCATCGCCACCGAAGACCGCAATTACCTGGGCAACGGCAACCGCCTGTTGCTGGACCTGTTCGACGCCAAGGTCGAGCTGGTGGAAAACCTCGACAACGCCGACGAGCAACTGCAAGCCCTGGCCGCACGCTTGAGCAACAGCGGCAAGAAGCCGTATCTGGTGCCGATTGGTGGCTCAAGCCCGGTGGGTGCGTTGGGTTACGTGCGTGCAGGTTTTGAACTGGCTGAGCAGATTCAACAGACCGGTCTGGACTTCGCCGCCGTCGTGCTGGCCTCGGGCAGCGCGGGCACTCACAGCGGCCTTGGCTTGGCGCTGGCAGAAGTGTTGCCGAACTTGCCAGTGATCGGCGTGACCGTTTCGCGCCCCGAAGAAACCCAGGCGCCGAAGGTTCAAAGCTTGGCCGAGCGCACTGTTGAACTGCTGGGCGAATCATTGCCAGCGGCGTTCAAGGTCAACCTGTGGGACGAATACTACGGCCCGCGCTATGGCGAGCCGAACGCCGGTACGCTGGCGGCGATCAAGCTGGTGGCCAGTCACGAAGGCCTGTTACTGGACCCGGTGTACACCGGCAAGGCCATGGCCGGGTTGCTTGATGGCATCGGGCGTCAGCGCTTTAACGACGGCCCGATCATCTTCTTGCACACCGGCGGGGCGCCGGCGTTGTTTGCGTATCCGGATGTGTTTTCGGGCCAGTAATGCAGCTTGATTCTGCCGAAGGCGTGGGAGCCAGCAGGCCAGCTCATGAAGCAGAAACCAAAAATCAGGTCATATAGACGAAAGCGAACTAACCCATCGTTTTTTTATTATTTTTAATCCTAAACGGCTGCTCTTATGATCGCCGCCAGACGCTTCGGCAAAACCCGGCAGACCGCTGAAAAAGCTGGATAAAGCCGCGGTAGCGCAGTAGTTTCGTCAGGTCTGAAGCGCACCTGACATTCCAATTAAAACAGGGGACTTACATGAACATGTCTGCAATCCGTCGCACCTTCCTGCTGTCGGCCATGAGCCTGGTGCTCGGCACGGGTCTGGTGACCCACGCCGTCGCTGGCGAGCAGCTGGATACCATCAAAAAGAACGGCACCCTCAACGTCGGTCTGGAAGGCACTTACCCGCCCTTCAGCTTCGTCGGTGAAGACGGCAAGCTGACCGGTTTCGAGGTCGAGTTCTCTGAAGCCCTGGCCAAGGAGCTGGGCGTCAAGGTCAAGCTGACCGCCACCCCATGGGCCGGCATTCTGGCGGCCCTGGAATCCAAGCGTCTGGACGTGGTGATCAACCAGGTGACCATCTCCGACGAGCGCAAGAAGAAGTACGACTTCTCCGAGCCCTACACCGTTTCCGGTATTCAAGCGCTGGTGCAGACCAAGGACGCTGGCGTGATCAAGACCGCCGCTGACCTTAAAGGCAAGAAAGTCGGTGTCGGCCTTGGCACCAACTACGAAGAATGGCTGAAAACCAACGTGCCGGATGCCATCGTCAAAACCTACGACGATGATCCGACCAAATACCAGGACCTGCGCGTAGGCCGTATCGACGCCATTCTGGTCGACCGCCTGGCCGCACTGGAGCTGATTGCCAAGACCAAGGACAAACTGGCCGTTTCCGGCGAAGCGTTCTCCCGTCAGGAAGCCGGTATCGCGCTGCGCAAAGGTGAGCCTGAGCTGCTGGCCGCGCTCAACAAGGCCATCGACAAACTGCGCGCCGACGGCACCCTCGCCAAGCTCTCCGAGAAGTACTTCAAGGCTGACGTGACCAAATGATTCCAGAGAGCCTACAGCTCGCGCTGGACTCCGCGCCCTTCCTGCTCAAGGGCGCGTATTACACGGTGGGTCTGAGTCTGGGTTCGATGTTCTTCGGATTGGTGCTGGGCTTCGGCCTGGCACTGATGCGCTTGTCGAAAATCTGGATCATCAGCGCCATCGCCAGGGTGTATGTGTCGTTCTTTCGCGGCACGCCCCTGCTGGTTCAGCTCTTCATGATTTATTACGGTCTGCCGGATCTGGGCATCGAACTCGATGCGATCACGGCAGCCCTCATCGGCTTGTCGCTGAACATGGCGGCCTACGCCTGCGAGATCCTGCGTGCCGCCATCGGCGCGGTGGATCGCGGTCAATGGGAAGCGGCGGCGAGTATCGGCATGACCCGCGCCCAGGCCATGCGCCGGGCGATCCTGCCGCAAGCTGCGCGCACTGCCCTGCCGCCTTTGGGCAACAGCTTCATTTCCCTGGTCAAGGACACGGCCATGGCCGCCACCATTCAGGTGCCGGAAGTGTTCCGTCAGGCGCAGCTGATTTCCTCGCGCACGCTGGAAGTCTTTACCATGTACTTCACCGTCGCGGTGATCTACTGGGTGCTGTGTACGGTGCTGGCGCATTTCCAGAACCGCCTGGAAGCGCGGGCCAACCGCCACGACGTGGAGTCCTGAGGCATGATCACCGTTGAAAAACTGACCAAGGAATTCAAGGGCAATCAGGTCCTCAAGGGCATCGACCTCAAGGTCGAGCCGGGCGAAGTGGTCGCCATCATCGGCCCCAGCGGCTCGGGCAAGACCACCTTCCTGCGCTG
>CAURWS010000475.1:0-4103 GCA_963528485.1 uncultured Pseudomonas sp.
ATTTACTGTCGATGTCGAACAGGTTCGCCTCATGGGGATCGGGGTGGCGGTCGCCGACGCATTCGCGCACGACGATGGTCCGAAACCCGTGCTGAACCGCATCCACGGCCGTCGCCCGGATGCAGCCGCTGGTGGAGCAACCGGCCAGCACCACGGTGTCGATCCCTTGAGCGTGCAGCATCGATGCCAGCGAGGTGCCGAAGAACGAACTGGCGTACTGCTTGCTGATCACCACTTCCTCGGGCAACGGCAGCACTTGCTCGCAGAACGCCGCCAAGGGGTTGCCCTCGACCATGTCCTTCATCACCGGCGCCTTTTTCACCCAGATGCCGCCATCGGCGAAATGCGTCGGGTGGTAGCGGATGTTGGTGTGCACCACCGGGATGCCATGCTGCCGTGCGCAGGCCAGCAGCTCGATGCTCTCGGCCACCGCACTGACCACGCCGGGCGCGAACAGCGGCGCACCGGGTTGGGTGTAGCCCTGCATGAAGTCGATCATCAGCAGCGCGGGTTTATGCCCGAAGCCGATGCGATTGCCCCACACGCCCTGGTAGTTGGCGTCGGCGCTTTGTTGGTGACTCATCCTTTTCTCCTTGACCCGATTTGATGCCTGGTGGCGTTCTTCAATTTGAGCTCTGCGTTAGCTCAGTGGCGCACCCAGAAAATCCCCGAACGCCGCAAAGAACCCCTGCAGGTTGTCCCACGGAATCATGTGCCCGGCGTTCTCGACCCGCGCTATCAGAATATTCGGCTGCAGCTGTCGGATTTCGGCTTCGTCTTCTGTCTGAATCACCCCACCGCGTCCTGCGACGATGAGCAGGGCAGGGACCGGAAGTTTCGGCAGGTCCTGATGGAAATCCACCTCATGGAAATCGTTGAAGGCGCGCACGATGGCCGGCTCGTAACAGGTGTGCAGCCATTCGGCGCGCAGCTGCAGTTGCTCTTCGGTCCAGGTCGGGCAGAACGCTCGCATGTCATCGGCGCTCATGCCGTTCTGCGCCTGGCGAATCGAATCCACATACCACGGCAGTTTCGACGGGTACTCACGACGACCCGGGCCAGACACCGGCGGGTCGATCAGCACCAGGCTTTTCAGGCCGCGGGCGTTGCGCACCGAGGTTCGCGCGGCAAAACGCGCGCCCATGGAATGCCCCACCAAGTGATAACTGTCGATGCCCATGGCGGCAGCGAAGGCGCTGATGTCGTCGGCGCAGGTGTCGACGCTGTAATCCAGATCGGGGCCGGTGGACGACAGGCCGCGACCACGGGCATCCAGCACGTAGGTGTCGAAGGACAGACCCAGACGCTCGGCGACAAAGCCCCAGGTGATCGCCGGGCTGGTGATGCCCGGAATCAGGATGAGCGCGGGTTTGCCTGCGTGTTGGGTGCCGCCGTAGCGCAGGTAATGCTGACGAATGCCGTTGGCGGACACGTTGCCGCCGTGAATGAATGTGCTCACGCCGCCACCCCCGACTTCAGCTGTTGGGCGTAGAGGTCGTAGCCGTAGACCCAGGCCGGGTCTTCCTGGGTGCGCAGCCAGGTGTTGGCGTTGGAAACGGCCTGCACGCGGGAGGCGCGCTCCTTGCGGTTGGCTTCGTAGAGTTCGAAGGCGGTGCGGTAGTCGCTGATGCCGGTTTCCTGCAGGCAACGGGTCAGCATCGCGGCGTCTTCGATGGCCATGCCAGCGCCTTGAGCCATGTGCGGTTTCATCGGGTGGCAGGCATCGCCCAGCAGCACCAGCCGCCCGCGACTCCACAGTGGCAGCGGGTTGCGGTTGAGCAGCGGCCACTTGGTCACGCTCTCGGTGGACTCGATCAGCGCCTGCACGGTGGGGTGGTAACCGGCGAAGGCTTCATACATCTCGGCCTGGCTGCTCTCGACGAAGTTGCCGTCGAAATCCCACGCTGGGTGCGGCACGCCGGTGACGTAGTAGTACTCATCACGCTTGCCGGTGGTGTGGTAAACCATCATGTGACGGTCCTCGCTCCACCATTTGACGCAGTTCTCGAAGTCCAGGTTGTATTTAGTCAGCAGGTCGCTGCGGATCAGCGCGCGGTGGGCGACCCAGCCGCTGTACAGCGGTTTCTCAAAGCCCAGCAGTTCTTCGCGGATTTTCGAGTTGATGCCATCGGCACCGATCACGATGTCAGCATCGGCGTGGGTGCCGTCAGCGAAGTTCAGGCGCACGCCGTTGTCGCGTTCTTCCAGGGTGGTCAGGCACTTGCTGAAGTGCACGCTGCCCGGCGCCAGGGTCGACATTTGCAGCGCGTGCAGGTCGCCGCGATGCACCGTGATGTAGGCCGCGCCGTATTCCTTGCGGGAGAACTCGCCCAGGGCAATGCGCGACAGGTAGTCGCCGCTGGCGCCGTCGCGGCTGAACCAGAAATCCGGGTGCGAGCCCATGTCGCTCAGTTGCTGCTCGATGCCCATGCGGCGAAAGATTTTCATGATGTTCGGGCCCATGTGGATCCCGGCACCGATGCGCGAAAACGCCGGCGCTTGCTCGTAGACATCGACCTTGAAGCCTGCTTTCTGCAGCAGCGTGGCGGCGGCTGCGCCACCCAGACCGGCTCCGACGATGGCGATTTTTTGCGTAATGGACATGGCGCGCTTTCCTTCGTGTTTCGTGAATTCTGGATGAGCGACTGGCGAGTCAGGTCGTCGTCGCTTCGGGTTTTTAGAGTGTATACGCTCATTTTTTGAAATGTGAATAGCTATTTCAAAAAAGACCCTGCGACGTCGCAAACAGGCATGTCACCCTTGGTAACCCAGTAAATACGGAGATTGTGTGCATAGGTAACGAAATGGCGCGCCTATTGCAGACCGCCTCCAATTGATGTCTTATCGCTTTTAATTAGTGTGTACGCTTTAAAAAATGCACTAGTCTGAAGCGTGATGCCTTTCAATGGTGCATGTGGGTCGGGTTGATGAACCCGCTCGGATGACGAGGAGACGAGAGATGCCGGTTAGCGATTGCGAATTGACCCAGATGTTCGAGCACGTGCTGAAACTGTCGAAAGTCGACACGACCCAGAGCGTTGCCGTGCTCAAGAGCCACTACTCCGATGCGCGCACGGTTCGCGCCGCGATGGATGCCGCGCAGCGTCTGGGGGCCAAGGTGTATGCGGTGGAATTGCCGTCGTTCAATCACCCCAAGGCCATGGGCAACGACATGACCGCCTACTGCGGCGACACCGCGCTGACCGGCAATATCGCCGCGCAGAGAGCGCTGGAAGCGGCGGACCTGATCGTCGACACGATGATGCTGCTGCACTCCCCGGAGCAGGAGCAGATCCTCAAGACCGGCACGCGCATTCTGCTGGCCGTCGAGCCGCCGGAAGTGCTGGCGCGCATGCTGCCGACCCTGGCCGACAAGGAGCGTGTGCTGGCCGCCGAACAGGTGCTCAAGGGGGCGCGCTCGATTCATGTGAAGTCCCGCGCAGGCAGCGATTTCCGTGCGCAGCTGGGGCAGTATCCTTCAGTCACCGAGTACGGTTTCGCCGATGAGCCGGGGCGTTGGGACCACTGGCCGAGCGGCTTTCTGTTCTCCTGGCCCAACGAAGAAACGGCCGAGGGCACGCTGGTCATCGACGTCGGCGACATCGTGCTGCCGTTCAAGACCTACTCGCGCGAGCAGATCACCCTGGAGATCGAAAAGGGCTTCATTACCAATATTCACGGCGGTTTCGAGGCCGAATACCTGCGCGATTACATGAAGTATTTCAACGACCCTGAGGTGTACGGTATCTCCCATATCGGCTGGGGCCTGCAGCCGCGCGCGCAGTGGACGGCCATGGGCCTGCACGACAAGAACGATGGCATGTGCATGGACGCCCGGGCGTTTTATGGCAATTTCCTGTTATCCACCGGGCCGCACACCGAAGTGGGCGGCAAGCGCAAAACGCCGTGTCATCTGGACATTCCGCTGCGCCATTGCGATATCTATCTGGATGATCTGGCGGTGGTGCTGGGTGGGGATGTGGTGGCGCCGGAGGCCTCGAAGGCCTGACCCGGCGTCGGGGCTGCTTCATGTAGGAGCGCGCTTGGGCCCGCTTGGGGGGGGGGTGAGTGGTATAATTTGTGTGTAAAACCCCCGTGCCGGG
>CAURWS010000476.1:0-4097 GCA_963528485.1 uncultured Pseudomonas sp.
ATATTGGCCAGCGCCTGTCCGTAGGTGTCATGGAAGTGCCCGGCCAGCTTGCCGCGGGGAATCTGCCCGGCCACGGCGTCTATCAATTCTCGGGTCGCGCCGGGCGTACCCGTGCCGAGGGTGTCGCCCAGTGACACTTCGTAACAGCCCATGGCGTACAGCTCGTTGGCCACCGAAGCCACTTGTTTCGGCGCCACGGCGCCTTCATACGGGCAGCCCAGCACGCAGGACACGTACCCGCGCACTTGAATACCGTGCAAACGCGCGGCCTCCATGATCGGCAGAAAGCGATCGAGGCTTTCGCTGATCGAGCAATTGATGTTGCGCTGGGAAAACGCCTCGGACGCTGCGGCGAATACGGCGACTTCTTTGACGCCTGCCGCCAGCGCATCTTCGAAACCGCGCAGGTTGGGCGCCAATGCGGCGTAGGTCACCTCGGCCTTGCGCTGAATGCCGGCAAACACCTCGGCGGAACCGGCCATCTGCGGCACCCATTTGGGCGAGACAAAACTGCCGACCTCAATGTAGGAAAGGCCAGCGTCGGTAAGGTCGTCCACCAGCCGGACCTTGTCCGCGACCTCGATGGGGCGGGATTCGTTCTGCAGGCCATCGCGGGGGCCGACTTCGACCAGGCGTACGCGTTGAGGGAGCGACATGGCAGGGTTAACCTCGATTCGTATTCAGGTACGTGATTTATCTTTTTGTTTTTAAACGGAATGACTTAGAGCGGCCTTGCAGCGCTCTTCGGCTGTGTCCAGTTCCAGCTGCATCTGCTGAATGTCGAGCAACTGCTGATCCAGCTGCGCGCGGCGTTCGGCGATTTTTTCCAGCATGGTGGTGAGCTGCTTCTGGTTGTCGCCGGTGGGGTCGTAGAGGCCGATCAGGTCGCGGCATTCGGCCAGGGAAAAACCGATGCGCTTGCCCCGCAGGATCAGCTTCAGGGTGACCTTGTCCCGTGCCGAGTAGACACGCTCCAGCCCGCGCCGTTCGGGGCTGAGCATGCCTTGCTCTTCATAAAAGCGAATGGTGCGGGTGGTGATGTCCAACTCGCGGGCGAGGTCTGAAATGCTGTAGGTCGGGTGGCTCATGGGAAGGCTCGAACAGTGGACGCGTCGGGCTAACGTACGGCGACCTTGACGTTAACGTCAAGGCGTCTGCATTCAGTGCGCTCCTACGGGGAACATTTACCTGACTATCTCTTCCAGCTGCTTTTCCAGCTTGCGTTCCTGCGCCACCACTTGCTGGCACAGCTCGATGATCTGCTCGCGCATCCAGCGGTTGGCCGGATCCTGGTCGGTGCTTTCATGCCAGTACAGGTGAGTTTCCACACTCGGTACATCATTGACCGGCAGGTGCACGAAGTGCAGGTCGTTGCGGCGGGCGAAGCGCTCAGGAACGGTCATGACCATGTCGGTCTGATGCAGCACCTGGGAGGCCATCAGGTAATGCTGCGAACGCAGAGCAACCTTGCGCTGGATGCCCATCTTGCCCAATGCCAGGTCCACGTAGCCCAAACCGCTGCGACGGCTGGAAATGTGGATGTGCGCCACCGACAAATAGTCATCCAGGGTGATCGAGCCTTTCTGCGCCAGTGGATGGCCCTTGCGCATGGCACAGACGTAGCTGTCTTCCATCAACTTGACGTGGCGCACCTGCGGGTCGGTGTTGAGCGGCGCATCCACGGCAAAATCCAGACGCCCCGCGGCGAGTTCCTTGGTGGTTTCCCGACGTTTGGACAAGAAGCTTTCGATGGTCACCGCCGGGGCCAGGCGGCGCAAGCGCTGGAACAGCGCGGGCAGGATGATCGCCTCGGTCAGGTCGGTCATGCTGATGCGGTAGTTCTTGTTCGCCTGCTGGGGGTTGAAAATGCGGCTTTCCTGCACCGACACTCGCAGCAGCGACAGGGCGTTGCGCACCGGGCCGATGATGTTCTGCGCCATGGGCGTTGGCACCATGCCTTGGGCGGTGCGCACGAACAGCGGGTCGTTGAAGGTTTCCCGCAGGCGCGCCAGGGCGTTGGACACGGCGGGCTGGGTGATGCCGACGATCTGACCGGCGCGGGTCAGGTTGGCTTCGGTGTAGATGGCGTCAAAGACAATAAAGAGATTGAGATCGACCTTGCTCAGGTTCATTGCTGTGCGCCTCACGCTGTTTTTGTTGTTGGGACTTTCGTGCAGAAACGGGCCGATCATATATCAGTGATGAATGTTAATACACGCCGAGAATAGGTTAGATAAATGGAGAGGCCTCATCTAGCATCCTCGTCATGTCTTGAAACACCTCATCAGAAGGTAACTGCCCATGGATTTCGCTTACTCCCCCAAGGTCCAGGAACTGCGCGAGCGCGTCACGGCGTTCATGGACGCCTATGTCTATCCGGCCGAGCCGGTATTCGAGCGTCAGGTGGCCGAAGGGGATCGCTGGCAGCCGACCGCAATCATGGAAGAGCTCAAGGCCCGGGCCAAGGCCGAGGGCCTGTGGAACCTGTTTCTGCCAGAGTCGGAACTGGGGGCGGGACTGAGCAACCTGGAATACGCACCACTGGCCGAAATCATGGGCCGTTCGCTGCTGGGGCCTGAGCCCTTCAACTGCTCAGCGCCCGACACCGGCAACATGGAAGTGCTGGTGCGTTACGCAACGCAAGCCCACAAACAGCAGTGGCTGGAGCCGTTGTTGCGTGGGGAAATCCGCTCGGCCTTTGCCATGACCGAACCGGATGTCGCCTCATCGGACGCCACCAACATGGCCGCCCGCGCCGTGCGCGACGGCGACGAGTGGGTCATCAACGGCCGTAAATGGTGGACCTCCGGCGCCTGCGATCCGCGCTGCAAAATCATGATCTTCATGGGTCTGAGCAACCCTGACGGCCCGCGCCACCAGCAGCATTCGATGATTCTGGTGCCCACCGATACGCCTGGCGTGAAAATCGTGCGGCCACTGCCGGTGTTTGGCTATGACGACGCACCTCACGGTCACGCCGAAGTGCTGTTCGAAAACGTCCGCGTGCCCTACGAAAACGTACTGCTGGGCGAAGGCCGGGGCTTCGAGATCGCTCAGGGACGTCTTGGCCCAGGCCGCATTCACCACTGCATGCGTTCGATCGGCATGGCTGAACGAGCGCTGGAACTGATGTGCAAACGCTCGGTGCAGCGCACGGCGTTCGGTCGTCCGCTGGCGCGTCTGGGCGGCAACATCGACAAGATCGCCGACTCGCGCATGGAAATCGACATGGCGCGCCTGTTGACCCTCAAAGCGGCCTACATGATGGACACGGTCGGTAACAAAGTCGCCAAAAGCGAGATCGCGCAGATCAAGGTCGTCGCCCCTAACGTGGCCCTGCGGGTGATCGACCGGGCGATCCAGATCCACGGCGGCGCGGGGGTGTCAGGGGATTTTCCGCTGGCCTACATGTACGCCATGCAGCGCACGTTGCGTCTGGCGGACGGCCCGGACGAAGTGCACCGCGCGGCGATCGGCAAATATGAAGTGGGCAAATATGTCCCTAAAGAGCTGATGCGCAGCGAGCATCGCTGATTGCTCAACTCCGCTATCGCCGGGTCACTCCACCCACACCTCGACCCGGCGATTCTTGATCCGTCCCTCATCGACATCGTTGGCCGCCACGGGCATTTCGTCGCCGAAACCGCGCACATCGCGCAGGATCACGTCGTCTTTGAGCAACTCCCGCCGCACCGCCATCGCACGCAGCTTCGACAGCAACTGCGCCCGCGCCGGATCGCTCTTCGCATCGCCAAAGCCCACCAGCGTGACCTTCTGATTGAGTTTGTCCTGAGCCTTCAGGTACTCGACCACCCGCTTGAGGTCCAGCCGCGCCTTGGTGTCCAGCGTGGCGCTGCCTTGGGCGAAGCGGAAATTCACTGACAGCCGCTCGGCCTCACGGGTCAGGTTCTGATAATCCGCAGGCATTTCCGAGGTGGCGCGCACCTTCATCGCCTGCACGGTCTGCGCGACAAAGCCGTTCTGCGCGACGATGGACTGCCCCTGCGGGCTCTGGGCGAAGCGCACCAAGGCTTTGGCCCAGCGCTGTTTCGAGTCGGGCGGCAGGTAGAAGTACAGGCGCCGCGACAGGGGGTAGT
>CAURWS010000477.1:0-4093 GCA_963528485.1 uncultured Pseudomonas sp.
GCAGGTAGTAGCCCGCGTAACCGAAGAAAATACCGGCGAAAATCTGCCAACGCAGGCGACGGTAAGTGCTGTCGACACGCTCTGCAGGCAACGGGGCCTGATGCGCGGCAGGTCGGAAAAAGGCAAACATCGCGACACTCCAGAATTTTTGTATTGTTATGCGAATCCGAATATTACATTTTCATTACAGAAAATAGGAAGGCTTCGCAACGACGAAAGTTGCGGAATCTGGCGATCTGGCGTGTTGGATTACGAACATGGCGTGAATGTGTATCTGCTGGTTGCTCGATTCAGAAGCGTCCTACATAAGAGTAGGAATCGTTCCCGTTACCGGTGCCGGACCCAGGCCATACCATCTCCGCCATCGATACATCGGCCTTGGGGGTCAGGTTGGAAATCTTCGCGTTTATCTGGTCGCTGCTTTTTCCTTCCCTGGTGCAGCCTGAAGGTTGGCTGATACCTGTCACATCACCGGCTCCTGCCTACCCCAAACACCTATTGCGTGCTGAGTACCCGGGCAAGGTGCGCGTTTACCTTTCAGTCGATAGCAACGGCGCCATTCTCAGCGTCCGGCCTGTGGAAAGCTCTCATCCCGACTTTGCGCGGTCCGTCAGGCAGGCCACTGAGCGATGGCGGTTCAAGCCTTGGTTGCCCTCCGAGACACAGCCCACGAGAACCGAAGTGATGCTGCTCGTGCTGTTTGGCAGGCAGGGCCGCGAGGCGTTTTTCCCTGACATTTCTGTGGGGCTGGAGAACGCCCCCTGTGCCTATCTCAATCAGGAAGTGGCCTTCAGTCGGCAGGACTATCCGAAGGCGCTCCTCAGGGACGTCGATCTCTTTGCTTACACCTTCGAGGCTCTGAACAGCCATTTTGTGAGGGTTAAAGTGCCGACCCCTGCTACTCGCAAGGACTTGTTTCGGCAAATGAATGACGCGATTCCGGCCGTTGTTGCGCAATGCCAGATTTATCCACAGCGGCGATTTGCCGAATTTCTGCCAACGGATGTCCGAAGCGCGCTGAGCTGGAACCGAGCCAACCCGGTTTAACCGGCCCGAATAAAAAGATGAAGGGAGTCAAAGAGATGTTGTCGGTGAAAACGTTTTGTTTAAGCCTCATGTTGCTGCTGTTCGGGCCACTCGAAGCCTTATCGGAAGAACTGGAGTTTGATTCGGAGCCAGCGCCTCGCTATCCACGCTCCCTATACGAGCGCGGGCTGTCAGGTGTGGCAATCATTGCGTTCAATGCCCACAGCGATGGCTCAATCACTGACGTGAAAATCGTCGACAGCTCGCACCCCAAGTTTGCTCAGTCCGCCGTACGAGCGGCTACGCAGTGGCGTGCAAAGCCTTGGCAAGTGGGGGCGGGCAAGCCTGAAGTCAGGGCATTCAGGAAAGAGCTCTATTTCACTCATTTCAAAGAAGGAAGTCAGCCCCATCGCTGGGTTCGCCAGCGGGTGCGATGGGTTTCCTGCTCAATGTTCAACAAAGCGCTGAGCGACTTCCAGGCTCATTCACCTGATCAGGCGTGGATCGACATGCATTACTTTGCCTACACCTTCATGTCGCTGGCGAGAGCGGCGACCCGGCTGAAAATGACCGATGAGCAAAGAGAGGAAACGGGGGAAGTGTTGGTCGCCGCTGTCCCGCAGATCGTCGCGGCATGCAGGGCGCAGCCGGACAGGCGTTATCGGGATGTGCTGCCGGAAAGGCTTGGAGGAATGCTCTAGGCAGCGGACAGCCCAAATGAAGTTGGGCTGTCGATCAGGTGATGTATGTACTGAGGCCGGGATCACCTCACCCTGATCACCACCTTGCCAACCGCCTTCCGCTGCCCCAACGAATCAATCGCTTCCCCAGCCTGTTCCAGCGGATAAACCTTTGACACCAGAGGTTTCAACTTCCCCTCTGCGAACCAGGTAAACAGCTGCTGAAAATTTGCCGCATTGTCTTGCGGCTGGCGCTGGGCGAACGAGCCCCAGAACACGCCGACGACCGATGCGCCTTTCAACAGTGCAAGGTTGACCGGCAGTTCGGGGATGCGGCCGCTGGCGAAGCCGACGACCAGGAGGCGGCCGTTCCAGGCAATGGAGCGTACGGCCAGGTCGAAGAGGTCGCCGCCGACGGGGTCGTAGATGACGTCGACGCCGTTGCCGTTGGTGAGGCGTTTGAGTTCGTCCTTGAGGTTGGTTTCGCTGTAGTTGATCAGTTCGTCGGCGCCAGCGTGCTTGGCGACTTCGAGTTTGTCGGCGCTGCTGGCGGCGGCGATCACGCGGGCGCCCATGGCTTTGCCGATTTCCACCGCGGCCAGGCCCACGCCGCCGGACGCGCCGAGCACCAGCAGGGTTTCGCCCGGTTGCAGGTTGGCGCGCTGTTTGAGCGCATGCATTGAGGTGCCGTAGGTCATGCTGAAAGCGGCGGCGGTGGTGAAGTCCATCGCCTCAGGAATCGGTAGGACGTTGTACCCGGCGACGGCAATCTGCTCGGCGAAACTGCCCCAGCCGGTGAGGGCTATGACGCGATCACCGACTTTGAGGTGGCTGATTTTTTCGCCAACGGCTGCGACGACACCCGAGGCTTCGCCACCCGGCGAGAACGGGAAGGGCGGTTTGAACTGGTATTTGCCCTCGATGATCAGGGTGTCCGGGAAGTTGACCCCGGCGGCGTGCACGTTCAGCAGGATTTCGTTTTTCTTGGGTTCAGGTGTGGGAATGTCTTCCAGCACCAGGTTTTCGGCGGGGCCGAAGGCTTTGCAGAGCACGGCTTTCATCGGGGGCTATTCCTTTTCCTGTGATGGCCGATAAGTGTAGGTAGAGGGGGTTTGGGGTCAATGAGCATGCCCCGGCCTGATAGGCGTGCATAAGCTGAAGTAAGCTATGGCGCGAACCGGATTGAGGAGTGGACTGTGAAAGCGTGGATTCTGATGTTGTTGGCGTTGTCAGCCCCTGTACTGGCCAATGAAGAAGGCGGCGAGAAGGAGGATCCGAACAAGGTCGCCTATGTCGCCCTCACGCCACCGTTCGTGGGCAACTACGCGCTGGACGGCGGCCCGAAGCTGCACGTCTATAAGGCCGACGTCGCCCTGCGCGTCACGGGTGCCGAGGCGCAAAAGCTGGTCAAGGCCAACGAGCCGCTGATTCGTAATCAGCTGGTGGCGCTGTTCACCCAGCAGACCGTCGACAGCATGAGCAACGTCGACGCCAAGGAAAAGCTGCGTCAGGAGGCGTTGAAGCAGACCCAACAGGTGCTGAGTCAGGAAACCGGCAAGCCTGTGGTGGATGATCTGTTGTTCAACAATTTCATCGCACAGTAACCGCGAAAGCGCTTAGCGCAATGCCAGCACCGCTGCCCACTGTTCGGCGGTGACCGGCATGACGGACAGGCGACTGCCTTTTTGCACCAGAGGTAGTTGTTCCAGTGCGGCCTGCTGTTTCAGGTAACCCAGGCCCAGCACCTTGGGAAAGGTCTCGACGAAGGCGACATCGATTGCCGTCCAGGGGTTCTTGTCCGCGCTGGCCTTGACGTCGAAGTAGTGGCTTTTCTTGTCCAGGGCTGTGGGATCGGGGTAGGCCGCTTTGACGATTTTGCCGATGCCGGCGATGCCTGGCTCCGGGCAGCTTGAGTGGTAGAAGAAAAACTCGTCGCCCACGGCCATGGCGCGCAGAAAATTGCGCGCCTGATAATTGCGAACGCCATCCCAGCGGGCTTGGCCGAGCGTTTGCAAGCCTGTGATGGACAGCTCGTCAGGCTCGGATTTCATCAGCCAATAGGCCATTTTCTGGGGCTCCTGAAGGCGATCTGGACAAGTTGTCCGACGCTTTTATGACAAACCGACAGTCGGTTGACGCCAGTATTTGCGTGTTGGGTCACGTTATCGCAGAATGCCGCAATTTTAAGCGCTACACCGTTATGCGGCCTACTGAAACACGCCGCAAACGTCAGGTTTTGATGTGCCAAAGGGGGGCAATCAATGCAACGCAAGCCGGATTTACTATGGATTTTGGTCATTTTGTTCGGCTTGGGTATTGTCACCACCGGTTATGCGCAATGTCTGTGGTATGCTAAAACCGATGCACCGGTTGAGATCACTCAGCAT
>CAURWS010000478.1:0-4086 GCA_963528485.1 uncultured Pseudomonas sp.
GGTTCAGCCATAGATGAGTTGACTGATACACCGCTTTCGCCAGCAAGCCGGCTCCCACGGTCAGCGTTTGCCTCTCAACCGCATGGTGGCTCAGGCTTTGCGGTAGTTGAGAATCACCAACGTCAACACCCCCGCCACGATTCCCCAGAACGCCGAACCAATGGAAAACAGCGTCAGCCCCGACGCCGTGACCATGAAGGTGATCAGCGCCGCTTCGCGCTCCTTGGGTTCGCTCATCGCCACGGTCAGGCCGTTGATGATCGAGCCGAACAGCGCCAGCGCCGCGATCGACAGCACCAACTCCTTGGGAAACGCCGCAAACAACGCCGCCAACGTCGCGCCGAACACACCGGCAACGGCGTAGAACAGCCCGCACCAGATCGCCGCCGTGTAGCGTTTGTTGCGGTCTTCGTGGGCATGCGGGCCGGTGCAGATGGCCGCGCTGATGGCGGCCATGGTGATGCCGTGGGCGCCGAACGGGGCGGTGAGCATCGAGATCAGGCCGGTGGCGGTGATCAGCGGCGAGGCGGGCACCTGATAGTCATCGGCGCGCAATACCGCGATGCCCGGCATGTTCTGTGAGGTCATGGCGACGACGAACAGCGGGATGCCGATGCTGATGGTGGCGCCCAGGGAAAACGACGGCGTGGTCCAGACCGGCACGGCGACTTCCAAATTGAAGCCGCTGAAGTTCAGCATGCCGAGCATCGCCGAAATTGCCACGCCCACCAGCAGTGTGACCAGTACGGCGTAGCGCGGCGAGAAGCGTTTGACGATCAGGTAGGTGAAGAACATCCCCAACACCAGCCCGGTGCGGTGCTGGGCGGCGACGAAAATTTCGCTGCCGATCTTGAACAGTATCCCTGCCAGCAACGCTGCGGCCAATGAGGTGGGCAGGCGCTTGACCAGTTTTTCAAAGCTGCCGGTGATGCCGCAGATGAACACCAGCAAGCCGCTGGTGATGAACGCGCCAATGGCTTCGGGGTAGGCCACATGGCCCAGGCTTGCGATCAGCAGGGCCGCGCCGGGCGTCGACCAGGCCACCGTGATCGGCGAGCGATAGCGCAATGACAAACCGATGCTGCAAACCGCCATGCCCATGAACAGCGCCCAGATCCACGAGGAAATTTGCCCCGAGGTCAGCCCGGCGGCTTGTCCGGCCTGGAAAATCAGCACCAGCGAACTGGTGACGCCGGTCATCATCGCAATGAAACCCGCCACGATGGCCGAGGGTGAAGAGTCGGTCAGCGGGCGCAGCGGCGTGTGGGTCGCGTCAGTCATGCGGTCGATCCTTGGAGCGGCAATGTGAACAGATCACCAAGCCTATACGCAGTTGTCACAATTCGTTGCGATACAGCCACCGGCGCATTAATCGGCACAGTTCGTGGCCGATCATTTCAGGGTATTGCCCAACGCCTGATTCACCGCCAGCCAGCCGTCCACCGCTTGGCGTCCTGCCTCTGCAAAGACGCGTTGCAGCAGTTTCACCTGCTCGCGGCGCAGGGATTCCTCGAACTTCGCGCCCTCTGCCGTCAGTTGCAGCAGGCGTTTGCGCTTGTCGTCCTCGGGGGCGACGCTGAGCACCAGTTCCATCTCGATCAACTGACGCAGCGGCGTGTTCAGCGCCTGCTTGCTCACCCCGAGCACGTTGAGCAACTCCTTCACGCTCAAGCCCGGATAGCGGGCGATGAAGAACACAATGCGCTGGTGCACGCGACTCAAGCCTCGTCGATCAAGCATTTCGTCGGCCTTGGCGGTGAAGGCCTGGTAGCCGTAGAAGAACGCTTCCATGGCGATTTGCTGGGTCGATGAATTTTTAAGGTCAAGCATATTGACGTATCCGGGTCTGGCGTCGTAATTTCGGTCAACCAGTTTGACGTATTTCCAATTGTGTCCGCCAGTGGTGATCTCATGGCTTTTTCTGAACGCGTGACCCGTTTGAAGAGTTCCCTGATTCGCGAAATCCTCGCCGCTGCCCAGCGCCCGGAAATGATGTCCTTCGCCGGCGGCCTGCCCGCAGAAACCATGCTGCCCCACAGCCAGTGGGCGGACATGCCGCGCAGCATCGGCCAGTACGGCATGAGCGAAGGCGAGCCGCAGTTGCGCGAAGCCCTGGCGGCACAGGCCCGTGCGCTGGGTATTGCCTGCGAGGCGAGTCAGGTGATGATCGTCAGCGGCTCGCAACAGACCCTGGATCTGGCCGCCAAGCTGTACATCGACAAGGGCACCGAGATCCTGCTGGAAGGGCCCACCTACCTGGCTGCGCTGCAGATCTTCCAGCTGTTCGGTGCCGATTGCCTGACCGTGCCCTTGCTCGCCGAAGGGCCGGATCTGGCCGTGCTGCGTCAGCGTCTGGAGCAGCACAGCCCTTCATTTGCGTACCTGATTCCAACGTTCCAGAACCCCTCCGCCGTGCGCTACAGCGAAGCGGCGCGGGATGCGGTCGCCGCGTTGCTCGACGAATTCGGCGTGACCCTGATCGAAGACGAACCCTATCGCGATCTGACCTTCGACGGCGGCAGCGCTCGCCCGATCGTCAGCCGCTTGAACAAGGCCAGCTGGATTTACACCGGCACCGTATCGAAAACCCTGATGCCGGGTTTGCGCGTGGGTTACCTGATCGCCTCCAAGGACCTGTTCCCGCACCTGCTCAAACTCAAGCAGGCCGCCGACCTGCACACCAATCGCGTCGGTCAATGGCAGGCGTTGCAGTGGATCGGCAGCAAGCAGTACGAGCAGCATCTGGTCGAGTTGCGGGATTTCTATCGTACACGCCGTGATCAGTTCGAGGCCGCGCTGCATCGTCATTTCAGCGATCTGGCCGAGTGGAACAGCCCTCAGGGCGGGCTTTTCTTCTGGCTGACACTCAAAGAGAAAATCGACACCCGTACACTGCTCGACACCGCGCTGGCACAGAACGTCGCGTTCATGCCCGGTGAGCCGTTCTTCACCGATCCGGACGCCAACCCCGGCTATCTGCGGCTTAACTTCAGCCATATCGATCCGGCACGATTGGACGACGGGCTGCAACGACTGGCCGCCGTCATCAGGCAGGCACAACAGGCCCTCGCGGCCTGATACCTTACGCACACGCACCACGGCAGCATTGAGGGGAGAGCAAGCAGATGTACAAGGTTTACGGCGATTACAACTCGGGCAACTGTTACAAGATCAAACTGATGCTCAACCTCTTGGGCGCAGAGTACGAATGGGTGCCGGTGGACATTCTCAACGGCGAGACCGAGACCGAAGCGTTTCTGGCGAAAAACCCCAACGGCAAGATTCCGGTGCTGGAACTCGACGACGGCACCTATCTGTGGGAATCCAACGCGATTCTCAACTTCCTCGCCGAAGGCACGCCTTACTTGCTGAGCGAGCCGCGCCTGCGCACGCAAATGCTGCAATGGCAGTTTTTCGAGCAATACAGCCATGAGCCGGCCATCGCGGTGGCGCGCTTCATCCAGTTTTACCTGGGGCTGCCCGAAGAACGTATGCAAGAGTACCGTTCGCTGCACAAGCGCGGTTACCGGGTGCTGAAGGTCATGGAACAGCAGCTGCAACGCACGCCGTTTCTGGTGGGCGAGCAGTTTTCCATCGCCGACATCGCGCTGTACGCCTACACCCACGTGGCGCACCAGGGCGGCTTCGATCTGGATCAGTTCCCGGGCATCCAGGCCTGGCTTGAGCGCGTGAAGCAGCAGCCGGGTTATGTCGGCATGCTGGACTGACAGGCACATGTTAAAAAGAACCGGCTCTGGCAACAGTGGCCGGTTTTTTATTGTCTGAGAACCGTCAATCAAGAAACAGGGAGACTTCTATGCGCTACGCAATGATCGCGGTGGGCATGTTCATGGCCTTGGGTATCGGCTGTTCAGCACAGGCCGAAGATTGCGATGCCACCCAAGCCTCGATGAATCAATGCGCGGGCAAGGAGTATGCGGCGCTGGATGCCGAGCTGAACACGCAGTACAAGGCGCAGATGGCGTACCTGACAACCCCCGCCCGCAAAAAACAACTGCAGGACACTCAAAAGAAGTGGATCGCCTATCGCGACGCCGACTGCCTGTATCAGGTCGGCACACGTGA
>CAURWS010000479.1:0-4085 GCA_963528485.1 uncultured Pseudomonas sp.
CATGTTGAGACAGCACGTTGGCGTCCAGATGTGGCAGTTGCCGGCCACAGACCGCACCAACGAGCTGATCCTCGAAGGGCGCAATGATGTTTTCCACCGCGCGCGGGTCCTCGAGGTAGGCGTCTTGGGTGAGGTAGACGAAGACGTCATAGTTTGGGTGGGTCTCGGCCATCATCTGCCGGGTACCACCGTGATTGAAGTCCCTGGGGTCGATCTGGATCACGCGACTGCAACGCGAGCGCGCCAGCTCCAGGGTGCCGTCCGTGGAGCTGGAATCAACGATCAGGGTGTCGAATTCTGCGGTCTGGGCCCACAACGAATCGAGCAAACGCTCAAGCTCCCTGCGCCCATTGTAAGTAGGGATGACGCAGGCCACACGCAAAGGCTGCATAACAATACTCCGTGGCAAATACTGGATGCCCATTTGTCATGACACGCATTTGAGGGTAGCTCAGGTTCCCGGTGTTGGATCCAACCGCTGGTCAGCCCATGACCTCGCTCAACGGAATGAAATTCAGCAGATCGCCTTCTGCCACGGTGGTGCCTTCAATCACCTCGATCAGCCCGTCCGCCCACGCCGCGCTGCGCAGCACGCCCGAGCTTTGATTGCGGTAGGCGATCAGCCGCCCCTGCTCCAGACGACCGCGCAGGTATTCGCGACGATTGCCCGGTTTGCTCCAGACGAACCCGGCCGGCACCTTGAACGATAGCGGCTTGACCTCCCCCACGCCCAGACGACGCAGCAGATACGGCCGGGCCAGCAGCGCGAAGGTCACCAGAGTCGACGCCGGATTCCCCGGCAGGCCGATCACCGGCACGCCACGGAAATGGCCGAAGGTCAGCGGCTTGCCCGGTTTGATCGCCAGCTTCCACAGGGCAATCTCGCCCTCTTCGCGCAAGGCATGGCCAAGGAAATCCGCCTCGCCCACCGAGACGCCACCGGTCGACAGGATCAGGTCGACATCGCCCAGCACGCCCAAGGCAGCACGGGTTTTTTCCAGGTTGTCCGGCAGGATTCCGGCATCCATCACGTCGCAGCCCAGACGCTTGAGCCAGCTGCACAGCAGCACCCGGTTGCTGTTGTAGATCTGCCCCGGCCCCAGTGGCTGGCCCGGCTCGATCAACTCATCGCCCGTGGACAGCACGGCGACCCGTGCGCGACGCACCACCTGCAATTGCCCCAGCCCCAGTGTTGCGGCCAGACCCAGTTCGATCGGCGTCATCACGGTGCCAGCGTCCAGCACCTTGTCGCCGACCGTGGTTTCCTGGCCTTTGGGGCGAATGTTCTGGTCGATGCTCAGGGCTTCGAGAAAGCGCACGCGCTCATCGGCCTGCACTTCGGCGTTTTCCTGCATTTCTACGCAGTCGGCGCCCTCCGGCACGGGAGCGCCGGTGAAGATTCGCGCGCAGGTGCCGGGCTGCAAGGGCTCCGGCGCCATGCCTGCGAAGATCCGCTGGCTGACCGGCAAAGGCTCACCGGTCCAGTCGGACACGCGCAAGGCGTAGCCGTCCATGGCGCTGTTGGGCCATGGCGGCAGGTCCAGGGTGGAGATCAGGTCATCGGCGAGGATGCGGCCTTGAGCGTCGGCCAGTGCCACGGTTTCCCGCTCACGAACGGGCGCCGCTTCGGCCAGGCTCATCAGCCGCTCCATGGCCTCTTCCACGGGAATCAGGCCACGCACTTCAGGTTGGCTCATGGCAGATCACCCACGGGTTGCGCACGGCTCGGCCTTTTTCAGGTGCGGCACGAAATTGCACGGGCGAAAGCTGTTGTTCAGTTGATCGGCAAGGATTCCATCCCAACCGGTACGCACTGCGTTGGTCGAGCCCGGCAGGCAGCAGACCAGCGTGCCGTTGGCAAGTCCGGCCAGGGCGCGGGACTGAATGGTGGAGCTGCCGATGTCCGGCACGGAAATCTGCCGGAACAGCTCGCCGAAACCGTCGACTTGTTTGTCCAGCAGGCAGGCCACGGCTTCAGGTGTGCTGTCGCGACCGGTGAAACCCGTGCCGCCAGTGATGAGCACGACCTGAACATCGTCGTCGGCAATCCAGGTGGCGACCTGAGCGCGGATCTTGTAGAGGTCGTCCTTGAGCAGCACGCGTTCAATCAAGCCATGACCGGCAGCGGTCAGGCGATCGACGAACATCTGCCCGGAGGTGTCATTTTCAAAGGTACGGGTGTCGCTGACGGTGAGAACGGCAATGTTCAGCGGCACGAATGGGGTGTCAGCCTTGGCTTTCATCGGCTAGGTCCAGTTGTAGGGAAAACAGACCGGTGTTATATCACAAGGCCCCTTTTTTCTGTGCTGAACGAGTGCCCCATGACTGCTGCCGACACCCTGCCCCCCTGTTCGATCCTGCTGCTCGCCGGTGGTCAGGGCCGGCGCATGGGCGGCCGCGACAAGGGTCTGATCGAATGGCACGGAGAACCGATGATTCAGCATCTGCAACGCCTGACCCGCCCCATGACGGACGATCTGATCATCTCCTGCAACCGCAACCAGGCGCTGTACGCGGCCTTCGCCGACCGGCTGGTGCAGGACGACGAGAGCGGTTTCCCCGGCCCCTACGCCGGCATTCGCGCAGGGCTTGCCGTGGCCCGGCACGAGTTTCTGCTGGTGATGCCGTGCGACTCGCCACTGCTCGATAACGCGTTGCTGAACGGCCTGCGACGCACGGCCGCCGCGCATCCCGGCCAACCGGTGATGGTGCGTCAGGGCGAGCAATGGGAGCCGCTGTTGTGCTGCATTCCCACCGCCCATGCCGATGTGTTCGAGCAGCACTGGCAGCAAGGCCAGCGCAGCCCGCGCCGGACCATGGCCGAGCTCGGCGCCGTGGCATTGCAATGCGACGCGAACGACCCGCGACTGGCGAACCTGAACACGCCGGATCTGTTGACCGGCATCAAGCCGTGACGCCGCCAGATCAGGTTTCATGGAACTTTGCGGATAATCGCTGCGTCAGAAACATCACTACACAAAGAATTACCCTCGGAGACACAGTAATGAAACAACGGACTATCCCCGCAGCCTTCTTGCTCGCACTCGGCCTGGCCACCCTGGCCGGTTGCTCTTCGCCCACTGTGATCACCCTGAACGATGGTCGTGAAATCCAGGCCACGGACGCACCGAAGTACGATGAAGAGTCGGGCTTCTATGAGTTCAAACAGCTGGATGGTAAGGAGACGCGCATCAACAAGGATCAGGTGCGAACCGTTAAAGAGCTGTGATGCACGACTGACGCTGAAGTTGTCAAAAAGACCCGCCTTTTCAGGCGGGTCTTTTTTTGGGCGGTGATTGTGTACTCAGGTGGCGAAGGGTGCTGTCTGTCTATCGCGTGCCGAGCGCTTGAGCAAACACAAACCGTTTTGCCTCACTTCACCAACAACCGCTCCAACACGACCTCCAGCGGATGACGCAGCTGACGATCGGCCTGGCGTTTGACCTGGCTGCGGCAGGAGTAGCCGGTGGCCAGGGCTTCGCCTTCCTTGTCCAGTTTGGTGGCCCAGGACTGCTCGAAGATGATCTTCGAGGTTTGCTGATTGCGCGCTTCGTGGCCATAGGTGCCGGACATCCCGCAGCAGCCGGTGGCTTCGGTAACCAGTTTCAGGCCGATGCGAGCGAAGACCTTTTCCCATTGCGAGGTGCTGGCCGGGACGTTGGTTTTTTCGGTGCAGTGGGCCATCAGGCGGAACGATTGCGCCGACTGATCACCTGTCGATTCCGGCAAGACGTCAACCAACCATTCCTGTGGCAGCAACACGTTCGGGCTGCCTTCCAGCCCTGCCACTTTCTGGTACTCCTGGCGATAGACCAGGGTCATGGCCGGGTCCAGGCCTACCAGCGGCACGCCGCAGTCGGCCAGGGCCTTGAGCTGGGTGGCGTTGCGAATCGCGGCTTTGGCGAACGCGCCGAGAAAGCCCTGAACGTGCAGCGGCTTGCCGTTGGCGCTGTAGGGCGCGAGGAACACGCGGTAACCGAGCTGGTGCACCAGTTGAATCAGCGACGCCAGCAGCGGCGTTTCGAAATAACGGGTGAAGGCATCCTGCACCAGCACCACGCTGCGCTGACGCTGCTCCTCGCTCA
>CAURWS010000480.1:0-4077 GCA_963528485.1 uncultured Pseudomonas sp.
GCGCAATTGCATAACTTTCGCGCTGCCGCCGACCGCCTCGATGTCAGTCGCTCGGCGGTAAGCCAGAGCATTCGCCGTCTGGAAGACAACCTTGGGGTGTCGCTGGTGCAGCGCTCCACCCGCAATGTACGCCTGACCGACGCCGGTGAGCAGCTGTATCAGCAAACGAGTGCGGCGCTGTCGACTCTGGGCCACGCGCTGGACAACGCGGCCCTCAAGGGGCCGCCTCGGGGATTGCTGAAGGTGGCCGTGACCTCGATTGCCGAGCGGTTTCTTGATGGACCGTTGATCGCCAGCTTTGGGCAGGCCTATCCTGAGGTGACACTGGACGTGACTGTCACAGATGAGACGTTTGATATCGTCGAGCGCGGTTTCGATGCCGGCGTCAGGCTGGGCGAGGTAATCGAACAGGACATGATCGCCATCCCCGTCACCGGCGAGCAGCGCGAAGTCGCCGTCGCCACCCCCGCCTACCTTGAACGCCACGGTCAGCCCCTGCACCCCCGCGACCTGACCGGCCATCGCTGCATCGGCTGGCGTCCGGCACCGGACGTCGCGCCGTGGCGCTGGGAATTCAACGAGCAAGGCCGCGCCTTCGACGTGGCCGTCGCGCCACAGATCACCACCAACGACATGCTACTGATGGTGCGCACGGCACTGGCGGGCGGCGGCATCACCTTCGGCATCGAAGACACCTTCCGCCCGTATCTGCAACGCGGCGAACTGGTCAGCGTCCTGGATGAGTACCTGACACCGTTTGCTGGTTTCTTTCTTTATTACCCCAACCGCCACAACCTGGCGCCCAAGCTGCGGGCGCTGGTGGATCATGTCAGGCAGTTCAGGGAGTCGCATCCCACGTGAACGCCATTGCAGCCCCCGCGCATTTCTGCTGGGATGCGCCATCGGATTTGAAAGTGAGCCCCACCATGACTTCGTATCAGGACCTCTTCGCCATCGGCCAGACGTTCGACGCATTCGTCGAACACGGCCTGCCTGCAGAAATCAGTGCGGTGCGCGAGATCCAGCACAGGCTCGCCAAGGCAGATGCCCTGACCCCGGCGATCCGGCAGCGGCTCGGCGCCGTTCACCAACGCTTTCATCTGCTGGTCGCGGCCGAGATGTGGTGCCCGGATTGCCAGATCAATGTCACCGTCATGGATGACCTGCAGCGCACCCAGCCGAACATCGACCTGGCAGTGATCACCAAGGCTCGCGCTGAGGATGCGTTGAAGCAGCCTCTTGCGCTGGAGCGGATTTCCATTCCGTTCGTGCTGGTGCTCAATGACGCCTTCCAACCGGTCGGGCGTTTCGTCGAGCGGCCACAGGCAGTGATTGATGGGGGCGATGCGCTGAAACCGGCCTACCGTGCAGGCGATTATCTGGAAAGCACCGTGAAGGATCTGCTGGATATTTTCGAGGCTTCACGCCCACAGAAATGATGGGGGGCGCCTTAAAGGATTCAGCCAAATATTTCCCCTTTCAGCCTTGTGTTTTACCGCCAGTGAGCCTAACTCCTTAGTGTGCGATGCCGATCTGCGACTCGCGTCTTGATCACCAGAATCTTCAGGAGATCTGGCCATGGCCACTCCCAGCTCACTGGCTCCGCTGTTCCGCCAATCGGTGGGATTCGATCGCTTTAACGATTTCTTCGAGTCGGCGCTGCACAGCGAAACAACCACGGGCCTTCCCCCTCATAACGTCGAGCGCTACGGCGACGACCATTACCGCATCGTCATCGCCGCCGCAGGTTTGTCGGCAGACGATCTGGACCTGCTCGTCGAGAAAGACGTACTCACCGTCTGCGGCGGCGAGCGAGCCACCGACGGCGGCGCCACCTACCTGCATCAGGGCATCGCCCATGGCGCATTTCGCATGGTTTTTCACTTGGCCGACCACATCGAGGTGCAAGGCGCGACCTTCGAAAACGGCCTGCTGATCATCTTCCTGCTGCGCGTGACACCCGACGAATCCCGCGCCCGGCACATCCGCATCAACAGCCCTGGCGATGGGCCGGATCGGCGGCTCAATCGACATTGAGCCGATCAATACACGAAACCGTGCCCCAACTCCCCTTCCATCCACTCCAGAAACCGCCGCACCCTGGGGAAGCTGGAGTGCGCCTTGGGGAACACCAGGTGATGCGCCGCCACTGGCGCCGTCAACGCATCCGGGGCCACCTCGACCAGCGCGCCCGTGGCCAGATACTTTTGCGCCAGCAGTGAGCTTTCCAGCGCGAAACCCAGACCGTGGCTGGCCGCTTCCAGCGTCATGTAGGAGCGGTCGAAGCTTAGCGCGTAAGGCTGCTGCGGTCGGGACAGACCGTGCTGGGCAAACCAGGCGGGCCACTTGAGCAAGGTCGCCTCCGAGAGAATCAACTCGCGATCCAGCAGGTCCGCTGCAGCCCTGACCGGCCTGCGCGCCAGCAGGTTGGGCGACGCCAGCACGGCGAAGCTTTCGTTGCGCACGGTGCGCACTTCGTAGCTCGGCCAGTTGGGCACGCCGTGACGGATGTCGACGTCGATCTTGTCGCGGCTGAAGTGCAGCGACTCGTAGGAGCACGACAGGTTGATCTGGATGTCCGGGTGGCTCAGGCGAAATGCCTCAAGGCGCGGCATCAGCCACAGCAGGCCGAAACTGGGTGCCGAATGCAGGCGCAGGCAATCGAGGCTGACGTCGCTGCCTGCGCGCTCGGTGGCCATCGCCAGGCTGTGCAGCAGGCCGGAGACGTCCTTGAGGTATTGCTCGCCCACCGGCGTCAGGCTCACACCCCGGGCCGCTCGCACGAACAGTTGACGACCGATCATGGCCTCCAGTTTGGCCAGTTGATGACTCACCGCCGAGGGCGTCAGGTCGAGCAATTCAGCGGCGCGAGCGACGTTGCCAAAGCGCGCCGTCTGCTCGAAGGCCTGAATCGCTCTCAGCGGTGGCAAGGCCGGGGCATCATCGTCAACAGATCGCATCGCACATCACTCCGCTTATAAAGGTTGTTTTCCGGGGCCTGTCCATTCAAGCACTTGCCGGTGCGCGTGACGAGTGCTGAATTTTTTTCAGCATCCAGTGACTTTTGCGTTATTGCTCAGCCCCTGCCCCGGGCACAAGCTGAGCCCATCGATTCGCCACGGATCGAACCCATAAAAACAATCAGAGGTAACGCCCATGCTGCTTCAAGGCAAAGTCGCCATCATCACCGGTGCCGCATCGGCGCGCGGCATTGGCCGCGCCACCGCCGCCACATTCGCCCAACAAGGCGCCCGCGTGGTGATTCTCGATCTGGACGAATCCGCCGCTCGCGATGCCGCCGCCTCCCTGGGTGAAGGTCATCTGGGCCTGGCCGCCAACGTCGCCGACCAGGACCAGGTCAACAAGGCCGTGGCGCAGGTCATCGCCCATTACGGCCGCATCGATGTGCTGGTCAACAACGCCGGCATTACCCAACCCCTCAAGACGCTCGACATCAGGCACAGCGACTACGACAAGGTGCTCGATGTCAGTCTGCGCGGGACCCTGCTGATGTCTCAGGCGGTCATACCGCTGATGCGCGAACAGGCCACGGGCAGCATCGTCTGTATGTCGTCGGTGTCGGCGCAACGTGGCGGCGGCATCTTCGGCGGCCCGCACTACAGCGCCGCAAAAGCTGGCGTGCTGGGGCTTGCCAAAGCCATGGCTCGCGAACTGGGACCTGACAACGTGCGGGTGAACTCAATCGCGCCCGGCCTGATCCACACCGACATCACCGGCGGCCTGATGCAGGACGAGCGGCGCCACGCGATCATCGACGGCATCCCCTTGGGGCGCCTGGGCGAAGCTCAGGATGTGGCCAACGCCGCGCTGTTTCTGGCCAGTGACCTGTCGTCCTACCTGACCGGCATAACCCTGGACGTGAACGGCGGCATGCTGATTCACTGATGCCTTCGCGCGGGTCGGCCCGGCCTGCGCTGTTCTGAATCGACGTTGCAGCCGTTAGCTGTCAATAAAAACAAGAGATCAGACCATCATGATAACCACCATGACTTTGGACGCGGTTTCGGCCGTCCGTTCCAACGCGTATCGCAAAACCGCCTGGCGCCTGATGCCGTT
>CAURWS010000481.1:0-4074 GCA_963528485.1 uncultured Pseudomonas sp.
AATGCCCGCTTCGCGATAGACCCGGTTCAGCGGCTCGACAGCGCCGTGGACCAGAATCGGACCGATGCTCGGGTCGATGCCATGGAGGATGCGTTGGGCCTTGCCGAACGAGTAGGCAAACAAAACGCTGGCCTTGCCCACCGCCGCGTTGGCGCGCCACCAGTCGTTGATGCCGGTGAAGATTTCCGATTGCGGCTGCCAGCGGTAAATCGGCAGGCCGAAGGTGGATTCGGTGATGAAGGTGTGGCAGCGCACAGGCTCGAAGGGTTCGCAGGTGCCGTCGGGCTCGACTTTGTAATCGCCGGACGCGACCCAGACTTCGCCCTGATATTCGAGCCTGACCTGAGCGGAGCCCAACACGTGACCCGCAGGATGCAGGCTGAGTTTGACGCCATGGTGGGTGATGGATTCGCCGTATTGCAGGGTTTGCAGGTTGATGTCCTGACCCAGTCGCGAACGCAGAATGCCCTCGCCGGGGGCGGCGGCCAAGTAGTGTTGATTGCCGGTGCGGGCGTGATCGCCGTGGCCGTGGGTGATGACCGAGCGTTCGACCGGACGCCACGGGTCGATATAGAAATCCCCCGGCGGGCAGTACAGGCCTTCGGGGCGGGCGATGACAAGGTCCATGGGCTTGGCCGGGGTGGAGGGCTTGTCAGGTAGAGCGATGAGGATTGTGGGAAGTTCGGTTTGTTTTTTGCAGCAGTGGGGTGGTCACCCAATCATCGGCACACGGTTGATCCATATGGGAGCCGGCTGGCTGGCGAATGCGGTGTGTCAGACAAATGATCTCTGCCTGATGCGCCGCATTCGCCAGCAAGCCGGCGCCCACAGGTTTCGCGGTGTGTCCGATTACGCGAACGCCGCAGCCCCCCGATAAAGTGGGGAGGCGTTACTTGCCCGGTGTCAGGGTCAACCGCTGTTTGCCATACACCCGCTCGAAATTCTCCGGCTGCATCGGCACCGACATGTACAAGCCCTTCACCCAAGGATCTATGCCGTCGGCAAAATGCGGACTGGCCGGGTTTCCCGATTGCCCTGCAGCGTTCTGCGCCATCATCGGTTCCTGTTGGGCGAAGTCGACGATCATGCGCATCGCCGGGATCACCGCTGCATCAAAATCCTGCCCCCAGTGGAAGCCCGATGCGTTCAGCGTCGTGTGGTCGCCGCCGGCCGCCATCGGCCCCTTGATCACACTGGCTTTGCTGCCGCCCAGGGCCGCAGTCAACTGAGCGCTCTGGGACGTCCACTTGTACTGATGCAACTTGCCCCACTGCCAGGCCTTGTGATCGCCACCCAACTGGGTTTCGCCTGCGGTGATCGCGGCGGCCAGGCTGCGCGCGAGAATCGTTGGCTTGTCTTCTTTTTGTAGGGCTTTGACGTCATCCCAGTAGGGGCTGTCCTCACGCCCCAGCAGGTGATCGGCCTGTGGTGAGTAGGAAAGATCGGCGCTTTGCACCAGCGCTTTCCAGGCCGGGCTGCCTTCCGGGCCCAGCTCGTCGAGGAAGATCTGCTTGGTGCTTTCCTGCAGGAACAGCTCGTAAATCGCCGCATCGCTCGACACCGGCGACAGGCGACCATCGAACGCCATCAGGCGGCTCAAGGCTTCGCGGGCCTTGTCACGATCCGCAGGCGGCAACGCGTCAATGGCCTGTTTCAGCGGCCTGGACATGCCCGGCGCTTCGAACATCTTCTTCAGCTTGGCGGCGAAGGTGGTGGTCTGGTCGTACTGCATCGAGATCGTGCTGCGGGTGTCCTGCTTGCCGCTGTTGGCCAGCTCGGCAATGCGCTCGGCACGCTCCGGGTAATCCCACGAGTTGGACAGCTGCATGCCATAGCCTTTGGGCACGGTGCGCTGGTTGGCGGTGCCGATCCAGCCCTGCTGCGGGTCCTGATCGTAGGGATGCAGCATCGCGTCGGCGTAGCCGTCCCAGTCGTAACGGCCTTCCCAGCCCGGCGATGGGATCAGGCCCAGGCCTTCACGACGGTTCGGGTAGCGGCCGGTGACTTGCCAGCCGGTGTTGGAGGCGTCGGCGAAAACCATGTTCAGGCTGATTGCACGAATTTCCCGCGTGGTGTCGAAGGCGCGCTCGACGTTCTGCGCGCGGGTCAGGTCGAACAGCGCGTCTAGGGATTTATCGTCTTTGGCATTCGGGGTTTGCAGGGCGATGCCCAGCCCGCTAGCCAACTGAGCCGAGCTGCCGTTGAGCAGCGGGCCGTGACGGGTTTCAAAAGCGGCTTCGCGAACCGGGCTCTGGCCCTTGATGAAATAGGTTTCATCGTGGGCGCCGGCCGCGACCCATTTGCCATCGGCCATGACCATCAGGCGGTTGCCTTCACGCTTGAGCTTTTCCAGAAACAGGTCCTGATTGTCGCCCATGGCCGGGCCCATGCCCCACGCCAGCTTGCCGTTGAAGCCCGACAGCACCAGCGGCAGACCGGCCACGGTGGCGCCCGCGACTTGATACTTCGGCGCGCGAATCTGCACGAAATTCCACATCGACGGCAGGGTCGCCGGCAACTGGCTGTCGGTGGCCAACAGGCTCTTGCCCGCGCGGGCGCGTTGCGGCGAGATCACCCAGTTGTTGGACGCCGAAACCCCGAGCAGGTTGAGGTCCGACAGCTGCAGGGCGGCCTTGTCCAGATTGCTCAGGCCCGGCATCTGGCTGCCCAGGTTCAGGCCCTTGAGCTTGTCGGCTTCGGCAAAGGGCAGCTCTTCGTCGGGGTAGGTCGGGAGCAGCCAGGCAAGCTTGTCGGCGCCGACTTTCTGCGCCAGCACCAGCGAGGAGATTTCTTCCTGCAGGTTCACCGAGAGGCTGAAATTCAGCAGGCTGAAGATCAGCGCCGAGTCTTCAGGCTTCCAGTACTCCGGCTTGTAGCCTGCATCGGCCAGGTCCGACGGCAGCTTGTCGCGGTAGCGGAACAGGTAGGCGTTGACGCCACGCGCGTACACCTCGAAGAAGCGCTTCAGACGTGGCGACGAAGCGTTGTAAAGATCGCCAGCAGTCTGTTTGAGGTTGGCGGCGCGCATCATGCGGTCCAGATCCAACGCCCCAGGCCCTGCGATTTCCGACAGACGGCCCTGCGCCAACAGGCGCATTTGCACCATTTGCGAGATGCGGTCGCTGGCGTGGACGTAACCGAGGGTGAACAGCGCGTCGTGAAAGGTGTTGCTCTCGATCAGCGGCATGCCCAGGTTGTTGCGGCGCACGGAAACGTTCTGCGCCAGGCCTTTGATGGCGTAGACACCGCTGGTGGGTGGCAGGTTGTCACGGTCTTCGCCGCCCAGTTGGCAGCCGGCGAGGCTCAACAGCCCCAACATGGCAGCAGCTGTGCTGAGTCGCGTCTTCACGGATGAGAGGGCTGGCGAGGCCATGATGGAGCTCCTGCGGGGGTAGGCGTTGGAAACGCGCTACGTTAGAGAGCAGGCAGGCGCCACGCAAGCGGGGGGCAGGAGTTTATTTCAGGATTTTTCAGAGGATTGGGCGTTCGGGCATCGATCCTGTAGCAGCACGGCTTGCTGGCGGTGGCGATCTTGCGGACGTCGCCGCCCCCAAGCCGTGCTGCTACACAGAATCACCGCGCAATCAGGCGCCGTGGCACTTCTTGAATTTCTTGTCGCTGCCGCATGGGCAAGGATCATTGCGACCCACGTCCTTGAGCGCGTTGCGGACCGGCTCCTGCGGTTCGTGGTTGCAGTGCGGGCCATGCACGTGGCCATGGTCGTGATCGTGATGATGGTCGTGATCGTGATGATGGTCGTGATCGTGGTTGCAATCAGGGCCGTGCACGTGGGGTTGGTTGCTCATGGGGTTACTCCGGAATCAAATCGCCGGGAATTATGTCGCCATCGCGGCCAATACGCACGCTGTCACCAAATAAAAATCCGGTCTTGAGCTTGCCTTCCAACCGGTAATGAATAGGCTGCCTGGGTTTGCCGAGCATCCGGGTCACGTCCTTGAGGTGTTCCCAGAGGTTGGTGCGGATCGGCACCGAGAAGTTCTTGTGGCCATTGGCCTCGACGATGAACCAGTCGCTGTACTCGCCATCGGCGATCAGGATGTCGTTGAGCACGAC
>CAURWS010000482.1:0-4059 GCA_963528485.1 uncultured Pseudomonas sp.
TCGGCATCAATGACCAGCCTGAATACTTGGCCAAAAACCCCAACGGCGTGGTGCCGATGATCGAAGACGGCGATTTCGTGCTGTGGGAATCCAACGCCATCGTGCGTTACCTGGCGGCGCAATACGCACCCGATTCGGCGTTGTTCCCGAGCGACCCCAAGGCCCGCGCCCAGGCCGACAAGTGGATGGACTGGACCACCTCGACCCTTGCCGGGCCTTTCCGCAGCGTATTCTGGGGCGTGGTGCGCACCCCTGCCGATCAGCGGGACTGGGCGCAGATCAACGTGGCCAAGGTCACCATCGAAGGTTTATTGCGCATCGTCGACAAGGCCCTGAGCACCCAGCCGTACCTGTCGGGCGAGGCGTTCGGCATGGGCGACATCCCGTTGGGTTGCTTCGCCTATGCTTGGTTCGAAATGCCGATTGAACGCGCAGAGCTGCCTCACCTCAAAGCCTGGTACGAGCGTCTGCAGCAGCGTCCGGCGTATCGCGCAGCGGTGATGACCCCGCTGACCTGAGGCGGACAGCGTTAGATTAATAACTACTATCAATAGATCTCGCTGTACTTGCGCGGCGTCGGCAAGCAACATTGCTACACGCCGCGGTTGCAACGGGTTGTTACAGAAGATCGAGTTTTTTCACAAAAAACTCTGGGCGCTGAAACCCGCTGCAATAATCGCGCATTTTGTCTTCGTTTTTTCTCCCTTTTCCTTTTATTGGTGTGTTTTCAGTCATGAGTTCAGCTCTGTCCATCCGGCAGCTAACCAAGACCTACGGCAACGGTTTCCAGGCCCTCAAGGGCATCGATCTGGATGTTGCCGAGGGTGATTTCTTCGCATTGCTCGGCCCCAACGGCGCCGGCAAATCCACCACCATCGGGATCATCTCGACCCTGGTCAACAAGACCACGGGCACGGTGAACATCTTTGGCCACGACCTGGATCGCAACCCGGCGCAGCTCAAGCGCTCGATCGGCGTGGTGCCTCAGGAGTTCAACTTCAACCAGTTCGAGAAGACCTTCGACATCGTCGTGACCCAGGCCGGTTACTACGGCATCGCGCCGAAGATCGCCAAGGAACGCGCCGAGCAGTACCTGACCCAACTGGGCCTGTGGGACAAGCGCAACGTGCCTTCGCGCTCGCTGTCCGGCGGCATGAAGCGTCGTTTGATGATCGCCCGCGCGTTGATCCACGAACCGCGTCTGTTGATCCTCGACGAACCGACTGCAGGCGTGGACATCGAGCTGCGCCGTTCGATGTGGACCTTTCTCACCGAGCTGAACGAGAAGGGCATCACCATCATCCTCACCACGCACTATCTGGAGGAGGCTGAGCAGCTGTGCCGCAACATCGGCATCATCGATCACGGCACCATCATCGAAAACACCGGCATGAAGACGCTGCTCAACAAACTGCACGTCGAGACCTTCCTGCTCGATCTGAAAGACCCGATGCGCACCGCGCCGCAGCTGGTCGGCTACCCGTCGCGGCTGGTGGATGACCACACCTTGGAAGTGCAGGTCGACAAGACCATCGGCATTACCGCGCTGTTCGGTCAGTTGGCGTTGCAGAACGTACAGGTGCTGAGCCTGCGCAATAAAACCAATCGCCTTGAGGAGCTGTTCGTGGGCCTGGTCGAGAAGAACCTGTCGAAGGTGGCGGTATGAGTTCCGAGCTGCGCCCCAACCTGATCGCGATGAACACCATCGTGTACCGCGAAGTCCGCCGCTTCATGCGCATCTGGCCGCAGACCTTGCTGCCGCCGGCGATCACCATGGTTCTGTACTTCGTGATCTTCGGCAACCTGATTGGCCGACAGATCGGTGACATGGGTGGCTTCACTTACATGCAGTACATCGTGCCGGGCCTGATCATGATGTCGGTGATCACCAACTCCTACGGCAACGTGGTATCGAGTTTCTTCGGCGCGAAATTCCAGCGCTCGGTGGAAGAGCTGATGGTTTCGCCGGTTTCGCCGCACACCATTCTCATTGGCTACACCATCGGCGGCGTGCTGCGCGGCCTGGCGGTGGGCGTGATCGTGACCATCCTGTCGATGTTCTTCACCGACCTGCAGGTGCATCACCTGGGCGTGACCATTGTTGTGGTACTGCTGACCGCGACGATCTTCTCGCTGCTGGGCTTCATCAATGCCGTGTTCGCGCGCAACTTCGATGACATCTCGATCATCCCGACCTTCGTGCTGACGCCGCTGACCTACCTTGGCGGGGTGTTCTACTCGATCAACCTGCTGCCGCCGTTCTGGCAGACCGTTTCCCTGGCCAATCCTGTCTTGCACATGGTCAACGCGTTCCGTTTCGGGATTCTGGGTGTGTCGGACATCAAGATCAGCATTGCGCTGGCGTTCATGGTCGTGGCGACCGTTGTCCTGTACCTGGGTTGTGCGCGCCTGCTGGTGAGTGGGCGCGGGATGCGGCAGTAATGCTGCGGCACGATCTGCCTGCCTGACGGACAAACCTGTGGGAGCGAATTAAATAGCGAGAGGGCGGTACAAAAAACACAAATTTTTCGGAAGAACCACCCCATCGCGAATGAATTCGCTCCCACCGTTCAACTGCGTTTCTGCTTCCTGGTTTTCCACTGCCGCCCCACCCACCAGCGCCAGTACGCCATCGTCCCGAAATACCCCACAATCCCCAGCACAACCCCCGCCACCAGCGATCCCAGCAGAAACGGCTGCCACAGCGTCGACAGCTGTCCGCTGATCCACTCCCAGCTCATCTCATCCGGAAAGCTTCTCGGCGGCAGCCCCATCAGCAGAGCGCCGATCTTGTACGTGCAATAGAACACCGGCGGCATTGTCAGCGGGTTGGTCAACCAACACAGACTCACTGCAATCGGCATGTTGGCGCGCACCCACACCGCGAGAAACGCCGCCAGCAACATCTGCAAGGGCATCGGCATCAGCGCGGCAAACAGGCCGATGCCCATGGCCCGGGCGACAGAGTGGCGATTGAGGTGCCAGAGGTTGGGGTCGTGGAGGAGGGTGCCGAGAAAGCGTAAGGATTTGTGTTCCCGGATGCTGTTCGGATCGGGCATGTACCGCTTGATCAGGTGACGTGGCATACAGGAAATCCGGAGGGTCAGTGCGGGAAATTCGGGCCAGTATGCATGGATAGTGAACCAGGGAAATTCAGACATTGTGACAATTAATAAAAGCGCCGCCGCTTCGATGGGCTAAGCCAAGAGGGTGGATTTCATCGGTTGTGAAGGGAAAGCCTTATGCGCACAGGGATGGTGGCGCTTGCGGCAGGGTTGCTGGTCCTGCGTTTTTTGCCGGCCTTACCGCCGGTCTGGTTGATGCTGGCGATGCCGGTGGTCGCGCTGATGCTGCTGCCGTTTCGCACGTATCCGCTGGCGTTCTTTCTGTTCGGCCTGACCTGGGCCTGTGTGTCGGCCAAGTCGGCGCTGGACGATCGCTTGCCTGAACGCCTCGACGGCCAGACCCTCTGGCTCGAAGGTAAGGTCATCGGCCTGCCAGGCACGGTCGATGGCGTGGTGCGCTTTGAGCTGCAAGACCCGCTGTCACGTCGCAGCCGTCTGCCAGAACGCCTGCGCATCGCCTGGTACGCCGGCCCCGAGGTGCGCAGCGGCGAACGCTGGCGGCTGGCGGTCAAGCTCAAGCGCCCTGCGGGCCTGGCCAATGCGGGCGCCTTTGATTACGAAGCCTGGCTGCTGGCTCAGCGCATTGGCGGGACTGGCACGGTGGTCGACGGCCAGCGACTCACCGCCGCAGGCCAATCCTGGCGTGACGGGATTCGTCAGCGCTTGCTGGCGGTGGATGCTCAAGGGCACGAGGGTGGCCTCGCGGCCTTGGTGCTGGGCGACGACTCCGGGCTCAGCCCCGCGGACTGGCAGGTGTTACAGGACACCGGCACCGTGCACCTACTGGTGATTTCCGGCACCCACATCGGCTTGCTCGCAGGACTGCTCTACGGTTTGGTCGCAGGCCTTGCGCGCTGGGGGCTGTGGCCGCGAGTCATCCCCTGGCTGCCGTCGGCCTGTGTGCTGGCGTTCAGTGGCGCGCTGACCTATGGGT
>CAURWS010000483.1:0-4036 GCA_963528485.1 uncultured Pseudomonas sp.
GGCCGATTGAAAAGCTGGTCGCCAGCGTCGCTCAGCTGCCGGAAAAACTGCGCCCCGCGGTGATCAATCAGGGCGGCGGCCACGCCAACCATTCGCTGTTCTGGGAGGTCATGAGCCCTAAAGGCGGCGGTCTGCCAAACGGCGCGCTGGCCAAGGCCATCGACGAGCAACTGGGCGGCATCGACGCCTTCAAGGAAGCCTTCACCAAAGCCGCGCTGACCCGTTTCGGCAGCGGCTGGGCCTGGTTGAGCGTGACTCCGGCCAAACAGCTGGTGATTGAAAGCAGCGGCAACCAGGACAGCCCGCTGATGAACGGCAACACGCCGATCCTCGGTCTGGACGTCTGGGAACACGCCTACTACCTGCGCTACCAGAACCGTCGCCCGGAATACATCGCCGCGTTCTACAACGTCGTGAATTGGGACGAAGTCGCCAAGCGTTACGCCCAGGCTCTGGCCTAACTCCCATCACAAGAAGTAGACGATCTATGCCTTCGGATTTTCTCACCCTCAGTAGCGGACGCCTGTTTCGTCTGGCCATCGGCTCGATGTTGCTGCTGGTCGGCACAGGGTTGCTCATCAATCAGGGATTGACCTGGTTGAGTCTTGAACCGCGCATGCTGAGGGCGCTGGAAGGCGGGGCGCTGTGCGCGCTGGGGACGGCGCTCGGTGCGGTGCCGGTGCTGGTGATTCGCGGCATGCCGGTGGCGGTGTCCGACGGGTTGCTGGGTTTTGGCGCGGGGATCATGCTCGCCGCCACGGCCTTTTCCCTGATCGTTCCGGGCCTGGACGCTGCTCAAGGCCTGGGCTTCTCGCAATGGGGCGCGGGCGCGCTGGTCAGTGCTGGCATCCTGGCGGGGGCAGTGGGGCTGTTCATTGTCGACACCCTGGTGTCGCAAGGGCCGCATCTGTCGGATGTCACGGAAAAACCGGCGATCCCGTCGAACATCTGGCTGTTCGTCATCGCGATCATCGCCCACAACATTCCGGAAGGCATGGCCGTGGGTGTGTCGGCGGGAGGCGGTCTGGCTCACGCCGACAGTCTGGCGATGGGCATTGCGTTGCAGGATGTGCCGGAAGGTCTGGTCATCGCCCTGGTGCTCGCTGCGGCAGGCATGTCGCGGCTCAATGCCTTTCTGATCGGCGCGGCTTCGGGGCTGGTTGAGCCCGTGTTTGCGGTGCTCTGCGCCTGGCTCGTGGAAATCGCTGCGCTGCTGTTGCCCGTTGGGCTGGCGTTGGCGGCCGGGGCGATGCTGCTGGTGGTGACCCACGAAATCATCCCCGAATCGCGCCGCAATGGACACGACAAGATCGCAAGCCTGGGGCTGTTGCTTGGGTTTTGTCTGATGATGGTGATGGATACGGCGTTGGCGTAGCGCTTGTTTGCTTCTGGCCGAAGGCCGTAGGAGCAACCGGGATGGCGTCCCACCTTGCTCGCGATCTGGCGCGAAGCGGCAGTAAAACCTGACGACGCGGTTTTTCAGGTAAAACGGGTTGGCAGAATTCACGACTGCTGCGCAGCCGATCGCCGACAAGTCGGGCGCCTACGGCCTTCGGTCAGAATCAAAAGCGTGCTGCCCGCCCATCCGACGATAAAAACCCTTATAATCGCGCGCCTATTCCCTCTGATGCGAGATCCGCCGTGAGCTTACCGCCGTGCCCAAAATGCAATTCCGAGTACACCTACGAAGACGGCGCTCAGTTTGTCTGCCCGGAATGTGCCCACGAGTGGTCCGCCAATGGCGCGCCTGACAGCGACGATGACGTGAAGGTCATCAAGGATGCGGTCGGCAATACGCTGCAGGATGGCGACACCGTCACCGTGATCAAGGACCTTAAGGTCAAAGGCTCGTCCCTGGTGGTCAAGGTCGGCACCAAGGTCAAGAACATCCGTCTGGTGGATGGCGATCACGACATCGACTGCAAGATCGACGGCATCGGCGCGATGAAGCTGAAGTCTGAGTTCGTGAAGAAAGGCTGACCTTCCCGCGGTCTTCCATACGGAACACATTCCTGTGGGAGCCGGCTTCGCCAGCAAGCCGGCTCCCACAATAGCGCGCAGCGCCTCCCCGAGTTGGGCGCCGCACCTATCGTCTCAACACGGCAAATTAATCCCGAACGTATTCTCCCCATGCTCACTGCGCGCGAACACCGTGCCGCCGTGCATCAGCGCAATCGCCTTGACGATCGCCAGCCCCAACCCGTGATTCGCGCCGCTGTTGCTGCGTGAGGCATCGACCCGATAAAACCGTTCGAACAGCTTGGGCAGGTGCTCGCCGGAGATCTGCGCGCCGGGGTTGGTCACGCCGATGCTGACGTGATCGCCCTCATCCAGAATGTCCACATGAATGACCTGCCCCGGCGAGGTGTGCTGCACGGCGTTGTGCAGCAGGTTGATCAGCGCGCGGCGCAAGTGGGCCTTTTCGATCGGCGCGTGGGCATTGCCGCGCACCTGAACCTGCACCTGGGCGTCTTCAAGAATGAAATCCAGATAATCCAGGGTCGTCGCCACTTCCTCGGCCAGGGACGATTCGGTGAGTTCGGTGGCCCTGCTGCCCTGGTCGGCGCTGGCCAGAAACAGCATGTCGTTGATGATCGAACGCAGCCGTTCCAGCTCTTCGAGGTTCGATTGCAGCACCTCGAAATAATGTTCGGCCGAACGGCCCCGGGTCAGCGCGACCTGGGTCTGGCCGATGAGGTTGGTCAGCGGCGAGCGTAGTTCGTGGGCAACGTCGGCGTTGAAGGATTCCAGACGCGAATAGGCCTGTTCCACCCGACCTAGCGTGGAGTTGAACGAGGTGACGAACTGATCCAGCTCAGGCGGCAGCGACGACAACTGCAGGCGCCCGGACAGGTGCGGGGGCGTCAGTTTGCGCGCCTCCAGCGACAGGTCGAGCAAGGGCTTGAGGCCGATCCGTGCGACCCAGTAACCCAGCGCCGAAGCCAGGGCGATGCCGATGGCGGCGAGGCTGATCAAGGCGATCAGCAGCGAGTGCTGGGTCTGCCAGAAGGTCTCGGTGTCGATGGCGGTCAAAAAGCGCAGGGGAGGGCGCTGGTCCTTGGCCGGGAACTCGCTGACCAGCACTTTGAAAGGGTAATCGTGATCGCTCAGGTTGAGGTCGCGCATGCCCAGCGGGCCCTTGGCGAAGGCACGAATTTCGGGGTCGGGGTTGCCGAATTCATAATTCGGGTGGTCACTGACCACCCAGAAGCGCAAACGCTTGTCCTCTTCGCTGAGCAGTCTGAGCTTGCTGCTGAGTTTGCCCCAATGCTCCAGATCGCCGAAGCGTTGCACCTGCGATTCCAGCACGCTGTAACGCGCGTCCACCTCGGCTTCCGGCAGCAGGCCCAGGCCCTTGTCCACTTGCAGGTACAGGGCCCAGCCGATCAGCAGAAACACCAGCAGCGCCACCAGCGCGAACATGCCGCTCAGGCGCAGGGCGATGGAATTACTCGCCACGACGGTGCTCCAGTACACGGCTTTCGAGCACATAACCCATGCCGCGAATGGTGTGCAGCAGTTTCTGTTCGAACGGCCCGTCGAGCTTGGCGCGCAGGCGCTTGATCGCCACTTCGACGACGTTGGCGTCGCTGTCGAAATTGATGTCCCAGACCATCTCGGCAATCGAGGTCTTGGAGAGGATTTCCCCGTGTCGGCGGGCCAGCACGCTGAGCAGCGAGAACTCCTTGGCGGTCAGGTCCAGGCGTGCGCCTGCGCGAGTGGCCTTGCGGCTGATCAGGTCGATCCACAGGTCGGCGATGCTGATCTGCACCGGCTCGTGACCGCCACTGCGGCGGGTCAGGGCCTGCAGGCGCGCCACCAGTTCCAGAAAGGAAAACGGCTTGCCCAGGTAATCGTCGGCGCCCTCGCGCAGGCCGCGAATCCGGTCGTCGACGTTCTCCCGGGCGGTGAGCATGATCACCGGCGTCTGCTTGCGCGCACGCAAGGCCCGCAGCACGCCGTAGCCGTCCAGGCCCGGCAGCATGACGTCGAGAATGATCACCGCGTAGTCGCTTTCCAGCGCCATGTGCAGACC
>CAURWS010000484.1:0-4030 GCA_963528485.1 uncultured Pseudomonas sp.
CATCCGGTGGAAGTCGTGGCCAGGGAAACCGGAGTCGGCGACCGCGAACGCATGCGCCAGGCCTTTCTGCGCGCGTTCGGCAAGCCGCCACAGGCCATGCGCAACGAGCTGTTCAATGCCGCTGCCGGCCACGGCGCGTCAGGCCTGTGAGGTGGGGATCAGCCCGGCTTCGCGATAGCTGAGAATGAGTTCGTCGAACACCGCAATCTCACCCCGAGTGCGGGCAATCAATTGAGCGCCGGCGACGGCGGTGTAGATCGCTCGGGCACGTCGTTCGCACTGCTGCGCGCTGCCGACGCCGGCATCGGCCAACACCTGGGTCAGCCAGCTGACATTGGTGTCGGCGAAGGCCCGGACTTCGACCTTGACCTCCTCGGGCAGGTCTTCGTGCTCGGCGGCCATGAAGCTGGACAGGCACAGGCGATTGCCGTCTTGCAATGAGGTGCGGAAGATCGACGGGTAGATCGCAAGGCTCTGGAGCGGATCAGGATTGGCCACGCGAATCGCGCTCAACACCTTGGCCGTGTCTTGCCAGTAACGATGCGCGACCGCTGCACCCAGATCGGCCTTGCTGGAAAAGTGGTAGTAGATACTGGCGTTCTTGATTCCGACCGCCTCGCCGATACTGCGGAAATTGATCCCGCTGTAACCGTGCATCTGCGCCGCCGATTTCGCCGCCGCCAGAATGGCTTCCCGCGCGTTTTCGCTCACGTCCGACTCCTAAGCCTGAACTCAACGGCACGATTCTACGCTTGCACCCAGAAACCTGCCAACTGGTAGGCAGGGGTTGACAGATCAAATTTCAGCGCGCATCGTTTACCTACCAACTGACAGGCAGGTAACCGACCATGACCACTTCCAACCCGAAATTCGATGCGTCCACCCTCCCGCTGATGAAAATCCATGACTGGTTCGATGGCCCCTACCCGGCCCGTGTGCGTATCGCTCTGGCCGAAAAGGGCCTGCTCGCGCGCACCGAGTTCGTCTCGGTCAATCTCTGGACCGGCGAGCACAAACAACCTGAGTTTCTGGCCATCAATTACTCCGGCACGCTACCGGTGCTGGAGCTCGATGACGGCACGCTGATCGCCGAATGCACGGCCATCACCCAATACCTGGATGTGCTGGACGATAACCCTGTGCTCACCGGCCGAACCCCCGTCGAGAAAGGCCTCATTCACATGATGACCAAGCGCGCCGAGATCGAATTTCTCGATGCCGTAAGCACCTACTTCCACCACGCCACGCCGGGCCTCGGGCCGCAGGTGGAGCTGTATCAGAACGCCGAATGGGGCAACCGCATGCGCGACAAGGCCGTCCGGGGCATGCACTACTTCGACAGCGTGCTGCGACAACAGCCCTTCGTGGCCGGGGAGCATTTTTCCATGGCCGATATCGCATTGCTGGGCGGCATGATCTTCGCCTCGCTGGTCAAACTGCCCGTGCCTGAGGAATGCCAGGCATTGCGAGCCTGGCACGCCCGCGTGCAGGCGCGGCCGAGCGTGCAGCAGTGGCGAGCGATGGTCGATCAGGGGGCGTCGGCCTGAGTGATCGATCATTCTCGGCGCAGTTAAAAATGCATCCGGGGCAACGTCTGTCGTTGCCCCGGATGCGTGTTTATCAGGTCAGATCTGAGCCTGACCGCCGTCGACGAAGAGCTCGGTGCCGTTGACGAAGCTTGCATCATCCGAGGCCAGGAACACCGCCGCGTTGGCGATTTCCACCGGCTCACCGACACGACCCAGCGGCACCTGGGAAGCCAGGTAATCCAAGAGACCCTGCTGTTGCGCCGCGTCTGGGCCGGCCAGGTCAACCAGACCTGGGGTTTTGGTGGCGCCAGGGCTCAAGGTGTTGACGCGCACGTTGCGGTCTTTCAAGTCCAGAATCCAGCTGCGGGCGAAGGCACGGACTGCCGCTTTCGAGGCCGAGTACACGCTGAACGCTGCGGTGCCCGAACTGCCTGCGGTGGAACCTGTGAGGATGACCGAGGCGTTTTTTGCCAGCAGTGGCAGCGCCTTCTGCACGGTGAACAGCACGCCTTTGACGTTGCGGTCGAAAGTGTCGTCGTAGTGGGCCTCAGTGATGTCGCCCAGCGGCAGCATCGAACCGCCACCAGCGTTGGCGAACAGCACATCCAGACGGCCTTTCTCGGCGCCGATCTGCTCGTACATCGCATCCAGTTGTTCCAGTTTAGTCGAGTCGACCTGTACGCCGGTGGCGTTGCCGACTTGGGCGACCGCTGCATCCAGTTCAGCCTGACGGCGGCCAGTGATGTAAACGTGAGCGCCTTCTTCGGCGAAACGTTTGGCGGTGGCCAAGCCGATGCCAGTGGTGCCGCCGGTGACCAGTGCGATTTTGCCTTCGAGTTTGCGAGCCATGATGTTTCTCCAGATGTTCAAGTAAGTTGGTGTTGTTGCGGTGTGGGAGAAGCATATCGAGGGCTTGAAACTTTCAAAATAGAATCATCCGAAAGCTATCCTTTCAAAAATGAAACGATAAAAACCATGTGAAACGGATGCTGGAGCTGATGTCGGCTAGACCTCAGGGCGCGTTTCGCGGTCTTATCTGCAGGACCGGGTAGGGGACCTGGCGGCGCACACGAGCGGAGGGTTATTGATGAAGCAGATTTCGGCTGGGGTACTGAACACGTCCTACCTCGAACTCGGGCCTGCGGATGGGCCGGTGGTCGTGTTGCTGCATGGGTTTCCTTATGACATTCATGCCTGTGACGACGCTGCAAAGATTCTCGTCGAGGCCGGTTGTCGCTGCGTCATCCCCTACCTTCGCGGTTACGGCCCCACGCGCTTCATCGACCCGGCAACCCCACGCTCCGGCGAGCAGGCCGCCTTGGGCGCAGACCTGCTGGCGCTGCTCGACGCCTTGAACATCCAGCGGGCGGTACTGGCCGGTTACGACTGGGGCGGTCGCGCGGCGTGCGTGGTTGCGGCGCTGTGGCCAGAGCGGGTCATTGGCCTTGTGAGCGGCGACCCTGGCTACAACATTCAGGACATTGCCGCCGCCAATGTGCCCTCCTCCCCTGAAGCGGAACGGCGCTTGTGGTACCAGTATTATCTGCATGGTGAGCGAGGTTATGCGGGTCTGGCTGCCAATCGCGAGGCGTTCTGCCGCTTGCTCTGGTCATCGTGGTCGCCCAGCTGGGATTTCAGTGACGAGACGTTCGAGAAGTCTGCCGTCTCGTTCGCCAACCCGGATTTCGTCGATGTCGTCACTCACTCCTACCGCCATCGCTTCGGCTTGGTGGCGGGCGATCCACAGTACGCCGAGATTGAAAACCGACTCGCCGCACGCCCACCCATTACGGTGCCAACAGTGATTCTTTCGGGAGCCGACGACGGCGTTTCCTCACGACGCACCGATGACGCTGCCGTGCGCGGCTTCACAGGGCCGGTGCAAAGACAGGTGCTCAGCGGCGTCGGACACAACGTGCCGCAGGAAGCACCCAAGGCATTTGCCGAGGCGGTATTGAGTCTTTTGAAGGGCTGAAAGGCATGGCGCCAGACGATTTTTCTGGCGCGCGACAAACCGCACAGCGGCTTTGAAAAACGCGCCTACACTGCACATGATTGACTCGGGGAAGACGTCCAGCCGTCCGCTCGACTCCGCTCAGGTTCGTTAAACCGACTCATAACGGGAGGTGCAGACATGGCGAACAAACGTCTTCCTTTCACAATGGATGGCTGGAACAAGGACTGGATCATCCACGGCCACAAACTGGTCTGCCGCAGCTGCGGTGCTGGCCAGTGCCCGGCACTGGACGAACAACCGTTCAGACACACCGAGGCCTGCACAGCGTCCACCGCAGGTGCCCGTTACCCATGGAAAGAGCTCAATGACCTGCTCAAGGAGAGCCTGACCGAGAGCCGGCGGATGTTGCATTAACGGCGCAAATCTTCCGCAACGTGACACTTGCCCCTTGCGGCAGTCCGGCTTTCCGGCGGTGACGATCACCCGCCCCCCACGGCCGGCAAGCCGGACTGCGGTTCCTTTCAAGTAACTCGCTGGAGGCGAA
>CAURWS010000485.1:0-4029 GCA_963528485.1 uncultured Pseudomonas sp.
GTGCCAAGTGGCTCATCGCAACCGGAATCTTCCTGCTACTCGGCGCGTGTGTTGAAAAACCCAACACACTGGAACGAGTCAAGGAGGATGGCGTCCTGCGCGTTGTCACTCGCAACAGCCCGGCCACCTACTTCCAGGATCGCAACGGTGAAACCGGTTTCGAGTACGAACTGGTCAAGCGTTTTGCCGATGATCTGGGCGTGGAACTGAAGATCGAAACCGCCGACAACCTCGACGACCTGTTTGACCAGATGAACAAACCGGGCGGCCCGGTACTGGCGGCAGCCGGTCTGGTCAGCACCGAAAACCGCGCCAAACAGGTGCGCTTCTCCCATTCATATCTGGAAGTCACCCCGCAGGTCATCTACCGCAACGGCCAGAACCGCCCTACCGACCCAGCCGATCTGGTGGGCAAGAAGATTCTCGTGCTCAAGGGCAGCAGCCACGCCGAGCAACTGGCGGCGCTGAAGGTCAAGTACCCCGGCATCACCTATGAAGAGTCCGACCAGGTCGAGGTCGTCGATCTGCTGCGCATGGTGGATGAGGGCCAGATCGACCTGACGCTCGTGGACTCCAACGAGCTGGCGATGAACCAGGTGTACTTCCCCAACGTGCGCGTGGCGTTCGATCTGGGTGATGGCCGCGACCAGCGCTGGGCCGTGGCCCTGGGCGATGACAACAGCCTGCTAAACGAGATCAACAGCTTCCTCGACAAAATGCAGAAGAACGGCATGCTGCAGCGGCTCAAGGACCGCTATTACGGGCATGTAGACGTTCTCGGCTATGTCGGCGCCTACACCTTCGCCCAGCATCTGCAGGAACGCCTGCCCAAATACGAGAAACATTTCCAGGCGGCAGCCAAGGCCGAGCAGGTCGACTGGCGCCTGCTGGCAGCCATCGGCTATCAGGAATCGCTCTGGCAACCGGCCGTCACCTCCAAGACCGGCGTGCGCGGCTTGATGATGCTGACCCAGAGCACGGCGCAGGCGATGGGCGTTTCCAACCGGCTGGATGCCAAACAGAGCATTCAGGGTGGCGCCAAGTATTTTGCCTACGTGAAAGACCAGCTCGATGACACGATTCAGGAGCCTGATCGCACCTGGCTTGCGCTGGCGTCCTACAACATCGGCACCGGCCACCTCGACGACGCGCGCAAGATGGCGGAAAATGAAGGCCTGAACCCGAACAAATGGCTGGACGTAAAGAAGATGCTGCCGCGTCTTTCACAGAAGAAGTGGTACAGCAAGACGCGTTATGGCTATGCCCGAGGCGGTGAGCCGGTGAGTTTTGTCGCGAACATTCGTCGATATTACGACATTCTGACGTGGGTGACGCAGCCGCAGCTTGAAGGCAGTCAGGTGGCCGAAGGTGCGTTGCATGTGCCGGGTGTGGACAAGACCAAGCCGCCTGAAGACAAGGCGCCGCTTTAGATTTTTTCGATGCTGAGGTCGGGGGTTGATCCGTTAAATGCGGGGATGCGTTTGCTCTGGCTAACGCCAGACCTGTTTCGACTTCGTCGAGTTACTTTATTTCGGCAAAGTAACCAAACCATTTCGCTCCACTGTCCGGCCCCTCCTTCGTCGGGGTTCCCTCGCTCCGGCATTGCTCCGCGGGCCCGCCGCAAACGGGCCATCCATGGCCCAATGCGGCTCTCGCGGCATCCATGCCGCTAGGCCCACTACGCAATGCCTACGCTCGGCCTCCCAAAGTCGCAATCTGTGGTGTCTGCAAGATTTGCGTTCAACAACCCCACACCTTTACATAGCAGTCCGGCTTGTCGGCGGTAGGGCCCGTGAGATCGCTTCCGCCGGCAAGCCGGACTGCTAAAGGGTCGGTGTCGTGCTTTTGATTTTGATTTTCTTACGCGTAAGCGCAGACACCGCCAAACGCGACTTGGGCGCAGGCTGAACGCAGGTCTCGCGGAGTGGGTCGAGCCGCATGGATGCGGCGAGAGGCGTGTGGGCCATGGATGGCCCGTTCACGCCGGGCCCACGGAGAGAGACCGGAGTGAAGGAACCCGACGAAGGAGGGCCAAGCTAGGAGCAAGACCCTTTGGTTACTTGGGGGTCTTTTCCAAGTAACTCGACGAAGTCGAAACGCTTCTGCCGTTAGGCAGAACTCCCTATAACACCGCAAAAAACGAATTGGGGCTCGATCATAATGTGACTCAGCCCTTTAGCCGTCTCATCCTGAAAAACTCGCTCAGCATCGTCCCGCACTCCTCCGCCAGTACCCCACCCTCAAACAGCACCCGATGATTGAGAAACGGCTGAGTGAAAAACTGCCCCTGACTCTGCACCACCCCCGCTTTCGGTTCGGTGGCGCCATACACCACCCGAGCGACACGCGAATGCACAATCAAACCCGCGCACATGCTGCACGGTTCAAGAGTCACGTACAGCGTGCTGCCCGGCAGACGGTAGTTGCTCACGGCCAGGGCGGCGGCGCGGATGGCGACCATTTCGGCGTGAGCGCTGGGGTCGCTGCCGCTGATCGGGCAGTTGAAGCCGCGGCCGATGATCACGCCGTCCTGCACCAGCACCGCGCCCACCGGCACCTCGCCCAACATCGCCCCTTCAGCGGCCAGCGCCAGGGCTTCACGCATGAAATGCTGATCGCGGCTGCGATCAATGATTTGCGGCTGCCGCATTACGAAACCTCGATAGCTGCCATAAGACCGGTTTCCATGTGATCGATCACATGGCAGTGGAACATCCACACGCCGGGATTATCCGCTACCAGCGCCACCCGTGCGCGCTCGTTTCGTCCTAACAGATAGGTGTCGGTGAAATACGGGATCACGTCCTTGCGGTTGGAAGCGATGACCTTGAAGCTCATGCCGTGCAAGTGAATGGGGTGCTGATACTGAGTCATGTTCTTCAACTCGAAGATGTAGCTCTTGCCCTTTTCCAGCTTTGCGATGGGCCGATCGGCACAGGTCTTGTCGGTGATGTCCCAGGCTTGGCCGTTGATCTGCCACAGGCTCGGCGGCTTGCCATTCTCGAGGTTGACCGACACTGCACCCGCCCACTCGAAGTTGAAGTTGAGCTTCTCGGCGTTGGCCAGATCCGGCTCCGCCACCGGATTGGCCGGCAGTTCGGGCGGCCATTCGCCGGGCGCATCGTTGCTGGCCACCGAACGAAACGTACCCAGACGCACCGGGCCGTTGCGCAGCGACAGCTCTTCGCCTTCGGCAGGCGCCTTGATCGCCAGACAAATGCGCATGCCCGGCCCCAGCCAGTAATCCTTACCCAGCGGGCGAGGTTTGACCGGGTTGCCGTCCAGCGCGTAGATCATCGCTTCGGCGTTCGGCAGATTGAGGCGGTAGGTCACGGTGTTGTCGAGATTGAGAATACGCACCCGAGTGATCTGCCCGGCAGGCAGTTCGATCACACCCTGAGGCACCCCGTTGATCGTCGACAGCCGCCCCGCCGTCCCTTCGCGCGCAGCTTCGCGGGTGACGCTGAATTGGGTAAACGCGCCCTGCTCGTCCACGTGCCAGCTCTTCAGGCTGACCGTGCGCTCATGCAGAAAACCGGTCGGCTCACGCTCCTCGACAATCAGCGGCCCGACCAGACCACGCCCCAATTCTTCGCTGCTGCTGACGTGGGGGTGATACCAGTAGCTGCCGGCGTCCGGCACGCGGAATGTGTAGTCGAAGTATTCGCCCGGTTTGACCGGGAGCTGCGAGACATACGGCACGCCATCCATTTCCAGCGGAAGGCGAATGCCGTGCCAATGGATGGTGGTCTCGACAGGCAAATGATTGATGAAGCGCACCCGCAGCCATTCGCCCTGTTTCACCCGCAACTCGGTCCCCGGAGCAGAACCGCCGAATGCCCAGGCGGGCGTCTTGAAACCGGGCACCAGCTCGACATCCAGAGGCGCTGCGATCAGCTCGTAATCATGCCCCTCCCCCGGCCCGGTGCGGCCCAGCCAGTATCGAGAAGCGCCAGCGGCGCCCAGGCCAACCACGGCGAGACCGGCCAGACCTCCGAGAATTTGTCGACGGGTAAAGGACATTGAAAG
>CAURWS010000486.1:0-4024 GCA_963528485.1 uncultured Pseudomonas sp.
ATCGCGATGAACCATCAGGATGCAGCTCGCATCGGCCTCAACCTCTCCAGAGTCGCGCAGATCACTTGACTGAGGTTTCTTACCAGGGCGCTTGGTCGAATCACGATTCAGCTGCGCCAGCAGCAGCACCGGCAGGCCCAGTTCCTTGCTCAGACGAAGCATCGCCTTGCTGCTGGCCCCTACTTCTTCGGATCGGGTGCGGGACTTGCCTTCCGGCTTGATCAAGCTGAGATAGTCCACCACGATGCCCGCCAGCCCATGCTCGCGCTGGCACTTGCGCGCGATAGAGCGAATCCGCGACGCAGTGAGATTCGGATTTTCGTTGATGAACAGCGGAGCATCGATCGTCATCGCGGCGGCAGCTTGAACGCTCGTCCAGTCGTCATCCTGCATGTGCTTGGGATCATCGAGCTTTCGCAGCTGGATGCCACCCAGCGACGCAATGGTGCGAATGCCCAACTCTTCACCAGGCATTTCCAGCGAAAACACCAGCCAAGGCTTTTTCTCGCGTACCGCATTGAACTGAGCGATCTGCAGCGCCAGCGTAGTTTTGCCTGACCCGGGAAGGCCGGCGATGATGGTGACCTTCTTCGGGCGGATGCCCTTCATTAGGTCGTCAAGGTTGACCAGGCCGGTCGATGGCCACAGTGGAATGCGACCCTGCAGACGGTCATTCACTGTTTCGGCAGCCTGGAGCACGTAGTGCGACACCGGCAGGTAGTCGGCGTCCTCGCCGTCCAGATCCCGTAGATCAGCGGTGGCCTGCTGTGCCAGAGCGATCACGTCAGCGAGTGGCAGGTTGCTCGACGCAGAATCACGGATGACATCGGCCACCTCGACGATCCGGCGCAGCGTGGCGCGCTCCTTCACTGTCCGGGCGTAGGCGGACCAGTTCGCAGCGCTCGGCACATTGCGTGCGATATCCGCCGCGTAGGCCAACATGCTTTCGCCGTTCGGCAAGGTCGGACGGGTGTTATAGACCGTCACAGCATCTACTGGCTGACCTGCCAGGCGGGTCTCTTTCATCGCCTGGAACAGAGCGGCGTTGGCCGGGTCTGTGAAGTCCGCCACATCGACCGAGTCCAGGACCAGGTCGGCAAGCGATGGATCGCAGAAGACTGCGCCGATGACGCCGTACTCGGCCTCAGCACTGTACAAATCACGCATCGGTCGGCACTCCACGGCGGGCCGAAGCCCAAGTGAAGCCCACCACCTGACCGTCATTCTCCCGAAGGCGATCAAGCGCGCGCTCACCGATGTACTGGCCGAGATCCTTCGCGGTCATGTTGCTGCACACCACGCTTGGCTTGATCAGTCTGTAGCGCCGCTCCAGCACCTCATGCAGCACGCTGCGCTCGTACTCGGTGCCCAGCGAACCACCGACCTCATCCAGCACCAGCAAATCGACACTGCCCAGCTCGTCAAGCAGGTCGTCTTCCGTGTAACCACCATTGCGCACCATCGTCGACTTGGCAGCTCGAACGACTTCTGCGGCAGTCACTACCAGAGCTGTGCCCAAACGATTTCGGATCACAGCTTGAGCGATCGAACAGGCCAGATGCGTTTTGCCGGTTCCGACCTGACCCAGCAGCAGCAGGCAGCGCGCATCACGGCGATGCTCGGCGAACTGTTCCGCGTACGCCTGGCATTTGCTAAGCGCCTTGGCCTGGGCATCGCCATTGGCGATTGTGTAATTCTCGAACGATGCACTGACGAAGCGGGGACCAATGCCCGAGCCAAACAAGTCGTCGTTCAATCGAAGCTCAGACCGCGCACGCAGCGCGTTCAGATGACGCTCACTCTGAGGGTCGGCGGTGTTCAGCGCCTCCCAGTAGCAGCGTGGACAACCCATGGACTGGAAGCCTGCGTCGAAGTGTTCGACCAGAACCTCGACAAAGTCGCCATGATCCTCACAGCTGCGCTTGGCGCCCTCACGCTCCCGCGGGGCACGGATGAATTTAAAAACGGCCATCGGCGTACTCCTCGGCGTTGTGTTGAGGAAGATTGGTGAAGCTGGAGGCTGGCTTCTGGTAATCGCCTACCGGGACTTCATCCTCCCAACGCTTGCCGTTGAGCCAGCTAGCCGGGTGCGGGATGAACTGACCGCCGCTTTTCAGCCAGTCAATGCTGGTCGCCTGCTTGGCCAGAGCGGTCAGGATCACTTGCTGAAGATCAGCACTCGGTGCCAGGCTCTTCCACGCCTGTTCTGCCGCTTTGCGTTTCTGCTTGCGTGGATAGAGTTTGTAAAACCGATCAAAGCCCTCGAGTGGTTCCTTCGTGACCATAGGTTTAGGTTCAATGACTGGTTCAGAAGAGTGACTGGTTCTGGTGCTTTCTGGGCCTACACCCCCTGTAGGCTGTGGGCCTACACCTGTGCTTTCTGGGCCTACAGGGGTGCTGTTTCGGCCTACACCTGAAAGCGTCAGGAAATAAAGGTTCGTGGAGTTGCCTTTGGGGCCTTCCCGGTTCTCGATGCGCAGAAGACCATCAGCCTCCAATTGTTTGATGTGTTTGCGAACGGTGCTGCGATCGATCTCGCACTGATCGGCAATGTGCTGGTAGGACGGCCAGCACTCGCCCTGATCACTGGCGTTGTCCGCCAGCTTGACCAGCACCAGCTTGCGCAACGGATTCCCCACCTTGGTCTTCAAGGCCTTGACCATAAGATCCATGCTCATTGCAGGGTCACTCCAGCAGGCCGGGAATCACCATCCACGGGCTCGCCCGTCAATCGAGAGACCAGCTCACGGATCACCGTCATGGTGTCGATCGATCTCACGCGGGCTTCTTCGATCTCCAGGGCATGGGGTGAATCGTTGGAGATGGCTCCGTTCACCCGTCGGGCATACAACAGCCCTGCGCGGCCCAGGTCGGCATCGCTCAGACCGGTGAAGGCTTCGGGTGGGTATGGTGCACAGCCAGGTGCTACGCGCGGAATCATCAGCACTGGCTCAGGCCCACCCTCGAGCGCGTGTTTGCGCATCTGCACCCAGTGCTCGGCAGAAACCTCGCTTGCACACGCACCTGTCTTGCGACGGAACAGCGTTTGCAGCGCCCAGAAGGCGTGCACAAGCTCCATGTAGGCTTCGTCCTGAAACTTGATCTCAGCGCCCTCTTCGATGGACTCAGAGACAGAGCCGACCATTTCGAAGCAGAACAGCAAAAGCGCGGCGTCGGAGTGCTTCTTGAACTGATCCACGTCGATGGGCTCGGCCAGTTTCCGCATTGGGAATTTGATAACGTTCGTCATGCATCACCCCCATCGACGGCGATGCCCAGTGACAGCCTGAGCCGCCGAGTCTGCTCTTGCTGAATGCTGCGCGGCTCAACGCCAAGGATTCGGCGGGCTAGCACCCTGGCGCAGATCTGGCCTTCCAAGGCTGAGCAATAAGCCTCGTGCTGATTGTTAAGCCATTGCTCGCGCGAACTTGGGTCATCGGGGCTACCGATCAACTCTACGGTGCTGTCGAGCATGTCCCAGATGCGGTAAGCCAGTTGCTCGTTAGTGAGCAGGCTCATCGTCTCGTCATTGATGTGCACAGTCGCTTCGGTCTGTGAGAAGCTGAGAACGTTGCTCATTGAGATACCTTCTGGACCAGGCGGAACCGGCCCTCAAAATATGGGTGGGTTGCCTGGGTGGCGGATTGCATCTGGCACTCACTGACGAAACGCTTGAATGCGGCCGTGACATTGGTCTTGGACCAGACCATGTACTGGCTGCCCATAGCATCTTCGTGGACGTTGCGGACCATGCCCGCGGGGTTCGGCTGGTGCGGCCAGGTCTTCAGCACGTAATCCACGATCTGGCTGGACAGCCCATAGCGCTCGTTCATCGCCGCCTTAACGCCGGTCAAAGACAGGCAATTTGATGGACGGTGATCCCAGACATGGAAGCGCTCCATGTTCTCGACCTTCTGCTCGATCCGCTCCAGCGCGACCTTCTGCTCAGCCTGCTGTCGTTCGATGGTGATCACCGCCTGGGCATTGGCCAGCAGCTGTTCACCGGGCGTCATCGGTCGCTGGT